>CAYXGO010000010.1:0-24835 GCA_964464575.1 uncultured Pseudomonas sp.
GCTTTGATTTGGTGGCGCACACCGGGCTCAAAGGCAGCGCCTCGGGCAGTGTATTTGATTGGTTTGGTCACCTGTTGGTCAACTTTGACGCCGGTGACGTGGCCGTTGCATTGTCGACCTACAGCTGGGAACCGGGCAGTATTCCCGAGCAACCAGTCGATGGCTCAATTGGTAAGCTTTATGGCAGTGCCAGCCTACAATCACTGTTTCGTGGTGACGCCATAGCACTGCAGGGCGATGGCTATTGGCAAGGTGGTGGTGGCAGCCTTAGCGGGCGTTTTATTGGTAGTGAATTTGATGCCGTGATGGCATTAATCACCGCGTACACGGCGCAACGCGAGCAATTATTCCAAGGCGCTGGAGCTTTCCGCGATGATCTCGCCTTGCTCAATTTACAGCAATACGGCGGTGTTTGGAGTGATGACCAACTGTTGGGTGGCAATGGCATACTCAGTTGGCTGGTCAATAGTGATGGCGTGTACACCACCGCCCCTGATGCCAACAATACCTTCGCGATGCCTATTCAAGTGCGCAGCGGCGGGGTGATTGCCACCATTGGCGATTACTATGATGCCTATCAAGGCTCGCGGGTGTGGTTAGATGATGAGCAAGCGCAAATGCCGTCGGATATTAGTGTGCAATGGCACTGGTGGAACCCCGGTAGTTACTATCTGCAACAGCGCGATGGCAACGGCAGTAGCTTGGTCAGCAATGATCGACCGCTGCTGCAATTATTAGCCAGTGAGGTCACTGCAATAGGCACCACGCCCATGCAGCAGCAGATGTTCTTTGATCTGCAGTATTCCGATCGGCTTAACCGCAGCGATGAAAATGGCAGCCTGTATTTGAACGGTGCTGGCCTGCTGGTCGACTTTGCCGCCAATAGCGTGGATGTTGCCTTTGGTTTTGAGCAATACAACTACAACGGCCCAACCGAGAGCTATGGCAATAGTTTCGGCTCGTTGTTTGGCAGCGCCAGCGTTGCTAGCCTGTACAACGGCGATGCCATTGCGCTGGTCGGCGACGGTTTCTTTGAACAAGGCGGTGGTACCTTCTGGGGCCGCTTTATTGGCGACAATCATCAGGGTGTCATGGGAATGCTGCGGGCCTGGTTCGATGCCGAAGCCAACGATGAATTATTTGGTATGGTTATATTCAACGCACAGGTCACTAATACACTCTCCCAGCTCGACTGGGGTGGCCTAGGTAGCAGTAATGGCGGGGTGATTTCCGGTAATCGTGAGATGCTACTGTTCAGCAACCCAGATGACCTGCTGGTGGTGCGCGACCAATATGGCTTCGATAGCTATTATGACTATGCCCGACTGGTTCGTATCAAAGGTGATGACTTTAACGTACAAGGCACCGCCGGTTATAGCGGCTATTTCGATCGCTTTACGCTGTCGGGTATCGATGCCAATGTTGAGCTACGCTGGGGCTATTGGGGTCGCGGTAACTATCGCTTCACCCCTGCCAATACCGGTTTTAGCAATGACAGTAGCTATTGGTTTATTGGTGCCAACGCTCTCACTGCGGTTGGTACCACCCCCATGGCTGATAGTCTGAGCTTTGGCTTATATGGCTCCAATATCATTGCTGACAATCCACAAGCCAACAGCTACTTATACACCACTGGCGGTAACCTAGAGGTATCGTTCTCAACCAACACAGTAGGCCTCACTGTTGATTTCAGCCGCTACAACTACAGCGTCGGTAGCGATGAAATGGGAAGCCTCAGTGGCTCTGGCAACGTCGCTGATTTGTTTGAGCAAAACTGGTTAGCGCTGACTGGTAGCGGCATTTTTGCCAATGGCAGTGGTGAGTTTGCCGGCCGCTTTATTGGCGATAGCTACCAAGGCGTCATGGGCTTACTGCGGGCGTGGGATGGCAGCGAGCATTACAGCGGCGCGCTGATCTTTGGCGCTATGCCGCCAATCACTGCCGCCACTCCTGTGGAATGGGGCTATTGGCAAGCCGGTGACAGTGCCGTGTCGGGTCATTTTGCCCCACCCGCAACGCCACCAACTGCCGATGCTAACGCGCTACAACAGGCGGTGCTGCAGCAACTTGCCGCAAATCAGACACAACTGTCGCAGCAGCTGCAGCAATTGCAGCAGCTGCCCATCTATAACCCGCTACAACCAGGGCGGATTATTGAACAACAGCATTAGCCTTAAGACGGTACTGCCAGTAGAGAAAATAAGCTGCTGGCAGCACCAATAGGCTTAATAACGGTGCGGCAATCATGCCACCAATCATGGGTGCCGCTATGCGCTGCATCACTTCGCTACCGGTACCATGGGTCAGCATAATCGGCAACAAACCAGCAATGATGGTTAATACCGTCATGGCTTTGGGTCGTACCCGCATCACTGCGCCATGGATCACTGCCTGCTTTAAGGTGTCCAGGTTACGCTCGGTTTGGCTGTGCCAAGCCTGATTCAAGTACAGCAGCATGACCACACCAAACTCTGCGGCGACACCGGCAAGTGCAATCATACCTACCCATACCGCAACCGATAGATTAAAGCCTAAATGCCACACCAACCAAAGGCTACCGGTCAGTGCTAGCGGCAACGTCAGCATAATCAGTAGTGCTTGTTTGAGCGAGCGGAAGGTCAAATACAGCAACATCAAAATAATCACCAGCATCACTGGGATCACTTCTTGCAGTTTAGCTTGCACCCGCTGCAGCGATTCATATTGGCCAGACCAACTCAAGCTATAGCGCGGCGGCAACTGAAAATCGTTCAGGGCTGTTTGCGCGGCGCTGATCACCTCGCCTAACGCCGCGTTACTATCCACATCAATAAATACCCAACCGGTCATGCGGGCATTTTCACTGCGGATCATATCGGCACCCTCAACCACGGTAATCTCAGCTAATTGCTCCAAGGTCAGCCAAGTGCCACTGCGGCTCACCACCGGCAACAGCTTTAGCTGCTCGACATGATCACGGTAGTGGCGTGGGTAGCGCAGATTGATCGGATAGCGCTCACTGCCTTCAACGCTCTCAGTCACCTGCGCGCCGCCTATTGCGTATTGAATCACTCGCTGCAGTTCGGCTTGGCTAACACCATAGCGTGCCGCTTCATACAAACGCGGCGTAATGGTGATGTAGCGGCCACTGGCGGCGCGTTCAGCAAACACCGAGCGCACGCCAGGCACATCGGCAAGCAGAGTCTCTAGCTGCAATCCAAGCTGCTGAATTTGCGCTAAGTCAGGGCCGGCAATTTTTAATCCCAACGGGGTTTTTAAACCAGTTGAGAGCATATCAATGCGGGTCTTAATCGGCTGTACCCAGGCATTGGTCAAACCCGGCACCTGCACCCGCGCATCCAGCTCAGCAATGATATCGTCAATGCTGATACCCTCACGCCACTGGTCCTCAGGCTTTAGCATAATGGTAGTTTCAAACATCGTCAGCGGTGCCGGGTCGGTTGCGGTATCGGCGCGCCCGGCTTTACCAAATACCCGCTCAACCTCCGGTACCTGTTTGATCAAGCGATCGGTTTGCTGCAACAAATTACTTGCCGTTTGCGGGCTCAAACCCGGCAGCGCCGTGGGCATATAAAGTAAATCGCCTTCGTGCATGCTGGGCATAAATTCTTGGCCCAGCTTAGACCACGGATAGTAAGCACTTGCACTCACTACAAGCGCCAATATTAGGGTTATTTTGGGCCAATTTAATACCGCATTCAATAACGGCCGATAGCATGCAATCATACCGCGAGTGAGCGGGTTACGCTGTTCACTGGGAATGCGGCCACGCACAAAATAGCCCATCAACACCGGTACTAAGGTGATAGCCAATAGCGCAGCTGCCGCCATAGCGAAGGTTTTGGTGTACGCCAACGGCGCAAACAGACGCCCTTCTTGAGCTTCGAGCGCAAACACCGGCACAAAGCTGATGGTGATAATCAGTAACGACAGGAATAACGCTGGCCCTACTTCGCTACTGGCTTTACCGATCAACTGCCAGTGCGCTGCACCACGCGGCTCATGGCCATGCTCGTGGCGATACTGCTCCAGCTGTTTGTGAGCATTTTCCACCATCACAATGGCGGCATCGACTAGCGCACCGATGGCGATAGCAATACCGCCCAAGCTCATAATGTTGGCATTGATACCTAGCCAGCGCATCACCGCAAAACTCATCAACACCGCTAAAGGTAGGGTAATCACTGCGACCAAGGTTGAGCGCAAGTGCAGTAAAAACAGCAAGGTGATCAGCGCCACAAAAGCCATTTCTTCGAGTAATTTTTGGCGCAGGTTGTCGACTGCGCGGTCAATCAAGGCAGAACGGTCATAGGTGGTGACCAGCTCAACACCAGTAGGTAAACCTTGCTGTAATTGGGTTAGCTTGTCCTGCACCGCGGCGATGGTTGCACGGGCATTCTCGCCGTGTCGCATCACCACAATGCCGCCCACCACTTCACCTTCACCATTGAGTTCGGCAATACCACGGCGACTCTCAGGGCCACGGCGAATGGTCGCCACATCGGCCAACGTAATGATGTCACCAGCTTGGCTTTGCACCGGTAGTGGCAGTTGCCGCAAGTCGTCCAATGACTGCAAATAGCCAGTACCGCGCACCATATATTCCGCCTCAGCCATGGTGATGATGCCGCCACCTACTTCGTTATTGGCGCTGCGAATGGTCTGCTCAATCATCTCGAGGGTGAGGCCATAGGCCTGCACGCGCTGTGGCTCCACCACCACTTGATATGCTTGCACCATGCCACCTACGGTGGCTACTTCAGCTACCCCACTGACACTTTGTAGTTCTTGCTTTAAGAACCAGTTTTGTAGGCTGGTAAGTTGGCCCAAATCATGCTCGCCACTGCGGTCTACCAAGGCGTATTGATAAATCCAACCGACGCCACTGGCATCGGGGCCAAGGCTTGGGTTAACGCCCGCAGGCAGCCGCTCACGAGCTTGATTTAGATATTCCAACACCCGGCTGCGGGCCCAATACAGGTCGGTACCATCGGCGAATAGCACATACAAATACGAATCGCCAAAGAACGAATAGCCGCGCACATCCGTCGCACCGGGTACCGACAGCATCACGTTGGCCAACGGCCAGGTTACTTGCTGCTCAACAATTTCTGGCGCTTGCCCTGGGTATGGGGTTTTGATGATCACCTGTACATCGGATAAATCTGGAATGGCATCAACCGGTGTGCTCATCATCGCGCGCCAGCCCAGCCATGCCGCTAACACTGCCGCCAGCAGGACCAATAGGCGATTGCGCAGCGACCACAAAATAATATTAGTGAGCATGGCCATCTCCACTGCTGCTGGTAGCGGAGAAGTTATTGCGCAAGCTAGCTTCCGAGTCGAGCAGGAACTGACCTGAGCTGACCACCCGCTCGCCTTCGCTCAAGCCATGCAAGATTTCCGCGTAGTCATTGATGATCAGGCCAACATGTACCTCACGTTGCACGAATGCGCCGTCGTCTTGCTGCACAATCACGCGATTATTGGTACCGGTTACAATGAGGCTCTCCAGTGGCACTGCTAAGGCCTGGCGTTTCGGCCCACCGTAGAGTTCAACCTGCGCCTGCATGCCTACTGCTAGTGCGTTAGTAGCCGCTTGTTGTGGCAACAGAATCCGCACGCGCTGAGTACGACTGGTTGGGTCTAATTCAGGGTAGATATAGTCAACGCTCGATTCATAGCCATTGAGTTCAGCGGCAGCAAGACTAATGTCAGCCGGTGCGCCCACCCGCAACCAATCGGCATAACGTTCTGGCACATCGGCAATCAGCCAATATTGGTTCGCTCCGGTAATGGTCAGTAACTCGCTCGCTGGCTGTACAAACATACCTTGGGCGACATTGAGGGCCGTGACCACGCCATCGACAGGCGCGTAAACCGGCACGCGGTACAGTAGTTCGCCGCTACGCTGTAATTGCTCAATCAGTTTGGCATTGAAACCCAGCAGCTCAAGCCGCATGCGGGCGTCGCGAAGTAAGCGCTCACGTTGGCTGCCGCTTGCGGCATCTTTTGCTTGCAGAAAATCCTGCTGGGCAACCACTAATTCTTGGCTGTAAATCTCATACAACAGGTCGCCTTGCTTAACTGCCTGCCCCTCGCTGCGAATCGCCAACCGCTCGAGCCAGCCTGAGGCGCGTGGATGAATATGGTAACGCGCATTATCGTTCCATTGCACCGTGGCTAAGGTGGGGTAATAACGCCAAAAGGTACGGCGCTCGACGCTATCGGTGCGAATGCCTAATTGTTGCTGCATGCCGGCATCCACGCTGATACTAACTTGGCGATTCGGGCTGTTGTTACGAGCGACCAAGTCCATACCGCAAATCGGACAGGTACCCGGCTCGCCCTGCACGATATGCGGATGCATGGGGCAGACATACAGGCTCGATTCAGCGTTTTCAACGCCATCAAGCAACGGCTGTTGCTGATGCGCCGAATGGTCGTGTTGTTGTAGCGCCGCTGCGGTTGCTGATAACGGCGCTAGCACTAAGGTTGCCAAACATAATGACAGCAAAAAATGACGGATAGACATGATCACACACTCCAAAGCAATTGTTTAAAAGAACACAAACAAGCGTTAGTGGCGGTGTGGTGGACGATCGAGTGGAGTGGTTGAATAATGCGGTGCGGCAGCCAAAAGCTGGCTACGCTCACTATCAGGATTGGTTTGCACGTAGCGGCTAGCGGTCAGTAAACCGGCGCTACTGGCATGACAAAAATGCTGACAATCGTTGCAACTGTTGTCGCAATCGACGTGGTTTGTGGTTGGTTGGTGAGTGCTTTGTAGACTGCTCGGGTCGGCTTCAGACGGACAACAGGCATGCTCGTTGTCAGCCATGTGCTCAGCCATCACCAGCTGCTCGGCAGCTTCACTTGGCAGCGGCATAGCAAAAGCTGCTGGGGGCGCAAGCGACCCCAGCAGCAGTATTACCATGAGCATGCGTAGCAAGATAATCATGCCCGCAGTATAAGCTCAAGCGGCAAAATTACCAAATTTTCACACGATTTTCTGGTGCTACGTACATAGCATCGCCTTCTTTCACCTCAAAGGCTTCATAGAAGGCCGGTACGTTCACCACGGTACCGTTAACGCGGAAGTTTGGTGGTGAGTGTGGGCCACGGACCACTTGGGTACGCATGGCTTCATCACGCATTTTGTTTTTCCACACTTGCGCCCAGCCCAAGAATACCCGCTGTTGACCGGTATAGCCGTCTAACACTGGCGCTTCTTTGCCTTGCAGTGAGTTCATGTAGGCACGATATGAAATGGTTAAACCAGCCAAGTCGCCAATATTCTCACCCAATGCCAAGTTGCCGTTGATGAACAGGCCTGGTAATGCTTCGTAGGTTGAATATTGCTCGGCGAGTTTGTTAGCACGCAATTCAAACGCCGCACGGTCTTCGTCAGTCCACCAGCTGTTTAGGTTACCATCGCCATCGTACTTAGAGCCTTGGTCATCAAAACCGTGGCCAAGTTCATGCCCGATAACCGCACCGATACCACCGTAGTTGACCGCATCTTCAGCGTTCATATCAAAGAATGGTGGTTGCAAAATACCGGCAGGGAAGACGATTTCATTACGCACTGGGCTGTAATAAGCATTCACTGTTTGTGGCGTCATGCCCCAATCTTCGGCTTTCACTGGTTGGCCAATTTTGCCCACTTCTTCAGCAAAGTCGAATGCTGCCGCGCGTTTGTAGTTGCCGACCAAATCATCTGCCACAACTGTCAATGCTGAGTAATCACGGAATTCGCTTGGATAACCAATGTACGGTGTGAATTTGCTCAGTTTTTCCAAGGCTTTGGCTTTGGTATCGGCGGTCATCCACTCGAGGTCTTGAATGGATTCACCGTAAGCGGTGATCAAGTTGCCGACCAACTCTTCCATACGGGCTTTAGCCGCTGGCGGGAAGTGTTTGGCCACATACAGCTCGCCTAAGGCTTCGCCCAGCACGCCATCGGTGGCGTCAACGGCGCGTTTCCACAATGGCTCTTGCTCTGGGGTGCCGTTTAATACTTTGCCGTAGAATTCAAAGCGACGGGTGGCCATTTCTTCAGTCAGTGCGCTGGCGAAACGGTCAGTGGCTTTGAAGGTCATGTAGTTTTTCCAGCTGGCTACGCTGATGTCATCAAAGGCGGCACCGAAGGCTTCAAAATAAGATGGCTGGCGAATAATGGCTTCGTTGATGCTAACGCCCATGGAACCTAAATAGCTGGCAAAATCAAAGCTACCGAATAGCGCTTGCACTTCGGCGATAGTCTTTTTGTTGTAGGTCTTGTCTGCGTTGCGGCTTTCTACCCGAGTCCACTGAATTTCAGCCAATTGGGTTTCAAGCGCCATAATGTCAGCAGCAGCTGCAGTTGCATCAGCATGGCCAGCAAAGGCCAGGATATCAGCAACATAGGCTTGATAAGCGTTACGAATTTCGACGAACTTCTCGTCTTCGCTGAGGTAATACTCGCGATCAGGTAGGCCTAAACCTGACTGTGACATGTAAACCGCGTTGATTTCTGGGTTCTTAGCATCAGCATTGACCCAGAAGCCGAATGGTGAGCTGATACCCAGCTGACCAAGTTTAGCCATTTCGGTGGCAACGTCTTGATGGCTGCCGACTTCAGCAATGCTAGCCAGTTCTGCAGCAATCGGCTGAATACCCAAGCTGTTACGGCGCTCAACATCAATATAGCTGTTGTAGAACGCACCAATTTTGGCGGCGTTACTGCCTTCAGCTTGTTGCTGTGCAGCGGCTTCTTCGATGATGGCACGCAAACGCGCTTGGTTTTCATCACGTAAGTCTAAGAACGCACCAATGCGCGACTGGTCGCCCGGCATTTCGGTGTTGTTGAACCAGGTGCCGTTCACGTACATGAACAGGTCGTCTTGCGGACGCACGTTGGTATCAAAGTTTTCCAACACTAAGCCTGAGGTCAGTTGCTGCTGTACCTGCTCAGTTTGGCTGGTCTGGGTTTCAGTGCTTTGCGGTGAGCAGGCAGCTAGGCCTAGGGCCAGTGCCACGCTCAGAGCAATGGTATTTACTTTTTTCATGATTGTTGTTCTCCGGATGATTGGTGCGCTATCTGAAAAGTGCGGTAGCGCTTTTTTACGTGCCCTAACATATCTGATCGCTGCCAATCGGACAATAAAAAACCGGCCCATGCAGCGCACAGACCCGTTTGTTTATCTCATTATTGCGGTCTTTAGCTCAGCTCATGTCAAATGGCGACTGTAGTTGGCTGTCTATCGACAACTGCTGTGACAGCGTGGTTATTTCTTGCTGCAAATAAGACCAATAAGCGGTATTACCAACCGTTCGCTGGTGCAACTGAAGGGGCACAAAACGGCTCATTTCATCAGTAAAGTCACGTCGTACCGAGGGATCTGACTGTAGTTTCTGCACTTGCACACGGAGCATAGCGATAAAATCATCGTGAGTTTTTTGCCTCGCGGTCAGCTTTTGGCTAATTAGCTGCCCCACTAGATTCGTGCCACGCTGACGGATCCACATGATGTCCCACAGATCTCGAGGCTTAATGCGGCGGGCACGATACGCCAATGCAATAAACTTATCGGCCAAAGTTTCCTCCAGCGATTGCACCGGTACCAGCAAGCCTTCGGTTGGTACCACCATATTATAATGATTCACCAGAGGCCGTTGCTGGACATCAAACGAAGGGATGGCACACACATCAATATGAATTTTCTGACGCGGCAAATCGGGTCTGTTGGCTTGTTTTTCGATGCTAATGGTCCAGCTAGAGGTGTCGCCCTGCGCCACTTCTGACGGCCTATTGACCCAGACCGGCAACTCATATTTGTGCTCAAGAAAGCGCTGTAATTCATCGTCTAATCCGGCAAAGTCACTCGGCTTGAAGCTGTGTCCGGCATTGAAATCTAAATCTTCTGATAATCGGCTACTGTTGTAACACATGCGTAGCGAGGTACCGCCTATAAAGGTCAGTTGATTCATCACGCCATGGCTAACCAGCACTGCCATCACATCGTGATGCATGATCTCCTTTTCAATGACTTCTGCCAACGGCGTATAGTCTGGATGACTGGCAATGAACTTTTGCACTTGTGCGGTTAACATTTAGCGCTCCAATAGGCCTAAGTTGCGGTTACAGTCTTTTAAGTCGGCCAAGGCTTGCTGATCGGTGGCACGATACATCTGAATTGAAGGGTCAAAGGTTAACTGTGCTGCAATGTGGCTCAGTTTTTTCTTGCTGTGAGTAAATTCGATAACACCGTACGGCGTTTTGAATACTCCACTACGCCCTTTCGTGACTAAGGTGAGCCGATCGATAGGTAGTTGTGAAATCAATCCGCTAGCACTCAATTGACTCTCCAAGCTGACATAACTGATCACCCCAGGACGAAGTTTTTTGGCTATTTTATAAATCGCGGTGGTGCCTTCTGGCGGGGTAATCCGGCTTTCATACAAACCCTTTGCCACACGGCGTAACAGCCCTTTTTTAACACTATCACTCAGTAACTTAGTCAGTGCAGTAGTGGGCTGTTCACCGAGCATAGCGGCGAGTTCAGCAGTGGTATGGATGCCGCCGCCGGCCTTGACGGTATCTGCAAATAAGGCGATCAAACGTTCACTCTTGGTCATTTTGGTGTACACATTATTACCTATATAGTAATAAACTGTAGACCTAATCGCAGGGGTTTGCAAAAAAATATACGGGCAAATAAAAAAGGCAGCGAAGAATCGCTGCCTTGGATCATAGCTGCGTCGGCAGATTATTTCTTCTTCACAGCCTTTTTGTTCGGCAGGTCAGTAATTGAGCCTTCGTACACTTCCGCAGCTAAGCCAATAGACTCATGCAGGGTTGGGTGAGCATGCACGGTTAAGGCGATATCTTCGGCGTCACAGCCCATTTCAATGGCTAAACATACTTCGCCCAGCAACTCACCGGCGTTCGGGCCGACCATTGCGCCACCAATAATGCGGTGGTTTTTGTCGAACAACAACTTGGTCATGCCGTCGGTAGCACCTTGAGCAATGGCACGGCCAGAGGCTGACCATGGGAATACCGCCACTTCGTAGTCGATACCTTGCTCTTTGGCTTCTTTCTCAGTGAGGCCAGCCCACGCCAATTCCGGGTCGGTGTAAGCAATAGAAGGAATGACTTTCGGGTCGAAGTAGTGTTTCTTGCCAGAAATCACTTCCGCAGCAACATGGCCTTCGTGTACCGCTTTGTGCGCTAACATCGGCTGACCGATGATGTCACCAATAGCGAAGATATTCTTCACGTTGGTACGCAATTGCTTGTCCACTTCAATAAAGCCGCGGTCGGTCACCTTCACGCCAGCTTTTTCAGCAGCCAGCTTCTTACCATTTGGTGCACGGCCAACAGCCACTAACACAGCGTCATATTTAACCGGCTCTTTTGGCGCTTTATCGCCTTCAAAGGTGACATAAATGCCATCTTTCTTCGCTTCAACTTTAGCCGCCTTGGTGCTTAGCATGATGTTGTCGAACTTCGACTTAATCATCTTCATGTAAGCTTTCATGATGTCTTTGTCAGCTGGCGGAATCAGCTGATCGGTCATTTCAACCACGTCCACGGTTGCACCCAAGGCGCTATATACCGTACCCATTTCTAAACCGATAATACCGCCGCCTAAAATCAGCATACGCTCAGGAATAAAGCGCAGTTCAAGGGCTGCGGTTGAATCCCAGATACGCTCATCGTCGTGTGGTACAAATGGTAGTTTGATCGACTGTGACCCAGCAGCAATAATGGCATGCTCAAAGTTCACCAGAGTTTCTTTACCGTCTTTGTCGGTGACTTTTAATTGCTTGTCGCTGACGAACTCGCCATTGCCGGTGACGACCTGCACTTTACGCATTTTTGCCATCTGCGCGAGGCCACCGGTCAAGGTACCAATCACTTTTTCGTCTTTGTGCTTACGAATTTTGTCGAGGTCAATTTTTGGCGCAGCAAACTCAACCCCTTCAGCACCCATGTGTTTTGCATCTTCAATATGCTTAGCCAAGTGCAACAAGGCTTTTGACGGGATACAGCCAACGTTTAAGCAGACGCCGCCAAGCACGTTGTAGCGCTCAACAATAACAGCTTCTAAGCCTAGATCAGCAGCACGGAAGGCAGCTGAGTAGCCGCCTGGGCCTCCGCCTAGAATCACTACTTGGGTATTCACTTGATTGCTCATGACGACCTCTTTTCGACTAAATGCATTGGGTTGTTACCACAGATGGGGCGCATTATAGCAGCCCCAGCGTGGATTGTTTACCCTCGAAACGTACAACTTGTGTCGTAGTTTCTGTTATAAAACCAATTTACGGATATCGCCCAAAACGGCGCTCAAATACACGCTAAAGCGCGCTGCCACCGCGCCATCAATGACCCGATGGTCATACGATAAGCTCAACGGCAACATCAACCGTGGCACGAACTCTTTGCCGTTCCACTGTGGCTTCATGTCGCTCTTCGAAACGCCTAAAATAGCTACTTCTGGCGCGTTTACAATAGGGGTAAAGGCGGTTCCGCCAATGCCACCTAAGCTCGAAATCGAGAAGCAACCACCTTGCATGTCCGTCGCTTTAAGCTTGCCATCACGCGCTTTAGCGCTGATTTCAGCCAGTTCTTCTGAGAGCTGATAGATGCCCTTTTGATCGACGTCGCGGATCACCGGCACTACTAGGCCATTGGGCGTGTCCACGGCGATACCAATGTGCACGTATTTCTTCATGATCAAGCTTTCGCCGTCTTCCGCTAGCGATGAATTGAACACTGGGTAAGCACGCAGGGCTTTCGCCGCAGCTTTCATAATGAACACCAACGGAGTGATCTTGATGCCGTTTTTCTGCTTCGCTTGCAGCTCGTTTTCTTGCTTCCGGAAAGCCTCTAATTCGGTGATATCAGCTTCGTCAAACTGCGTGACGTGTGGAATAGTCACCCAGTTGCGGTGCAGGTTCGGGCCCGAAATCTTCTGAATACGGGTCAATGGTACCTGCTCAATCTCACCGAACTTGCTGAAATCGACTTTCGGCTGGGCAATCACTTGCAAGCCACCGCCACCTTGGCTGGTATTAGTGCTGGCAGTGGCTTTCGGACGCGACAATTCGTATTTGACGAACTCTTGCACGTCTTCTTTCATGATGCGCTGCTTACGACCGCTGCCGTTGACCTTGTGCAGGTCTACGCCAAACTCACGAGCCAAGCGGCGTACCGCCGGTGAGGCATACGCCATGCTCTCTTCGCTACGGGCTTTGCGGTCCATGGGATGATCAGGCACTGGCGGCTGCTTGCGGGTTTCGCTTGCAGCCGGCTGATTAGTCGCGGACTCGGCCGCTGCTTTGCTATCTGAGCTGCTGTCGGTGTTAGCATCGGCACTGTTGTCAGAACTGTTGTCAGCACTGTCATCAGCGTTGTCATCGGTGCTGCTTTGCGCACTGTCATCGGCCACTTTCAAGGTGATCACTAAGCTACCCTGCTTGACCTTGTCGCCAGTCTTCACCGCCACCGATTCCACCGTACCGGCATGTGAACTTGGCACATCCATGGTGGCCTTGTCGGTTTCTACGGTGATCAGGCCGGCTTCAGCATCAATGCTATCGCCAACGCTGACTAACACGTCAATCACATCCACTTCGCCGTCGGTGCCAATGTCTGGTACCGTCACTTCAATGGTTTTGCTGGCGGCCTTCGCTGCTGGTTTGGCTTCGGCTTTCGGCTCTGACTTCGGCTCTGGCTTCGCCTCTTGCTTGGCTTCGGCTTTCGGCTCTGGCTGAGCGTCGGCTTTTGGCTCGGCTTTCGCTTCGGCCTTCGGCTCAGCCGCTGCCTCCGCCGCTTCAAACAGCGCCAGCAAATCACCCTCGTTGATCTTGTCGCCGACTTTCACTTTTAGCTCGGCCACCACCCCAGCAAACGGCGCTGGGATATCCATCGAGGCCTTATCGCTCTCAACGGTGAACAACGCGTCTTCAGCATTCAGACTGTCGCCTGGGCTGACCAACACTTCAATGATTTCAACTTCTCCACCCACATCAGGGGCGAACACTTCTTTACGATTTGCCATGATGGCCTCCGCTCCTGATGATTAGGCGTACAATGGGTTCGGTTTATTGCTATCAATGCCAAAATCGCTGATGGCTTTGGCCACTACTTTGGCATCAATGCTACCAGCTTTGGCTAGCTCGCTGAGCGCGGCCACCACAATGTACTGCGGATTCACTTCAAAATGCCGGCGCAGATTCTCGCGGCTGTCTGAGCGACCGAAACCGTCCGTGCCTAATACCCGGTAAGCGGTTGGTACCCACGCGCGAATCTGATCGGCATAGAGTTTCATATAGTCGGTGGCGGCAATGGTTGGCCCTTTGGCATCCGCTAACAGCTCACTGACGTAAGCAGTTTTCTGCTTCTTGCCAGGGTTCAGCATGTTATACCGGTCAACGTCTAAGCCATTGCGCGCCAACTCATTAAACGAAGTGGCGCTGTAGACTTTGGCGGTTACCCCAAACTGCTCGGCCAAAATAGCTCCGGCGGCGCGGACTTGCTGCAAAATGGTGCCTGAACCGAGCAACTGCACTTCGTGCTTGGCGCCTTTGGCTTTGTGGGTTTCGAGTAAGTACATGCCCTTCAGAATACCGTCTTCCACGCCTTCTGGCATTTCTGGCTGCACATAGTTTTCGTTCATCACGGTGAGGTAATAGAATACGTTCTCTTGCTCACCGTACATGCGCCGTAAGCCGTCTTGTACAATCACCGCCACTTCGTAGCCGAAGGTTGGGTCATAGGTAATACAGTTTGGCACGGTGTTAAACAAAATATGGCTGCTGCCGTCTTGGTGCTGTAAGCCTTCGCCATTCAGCGTAGTACGGCCAGCGGTACCGCCCACTAAGAAACCACGGGCTTGGCTATCACCCGCTGCCCACACCAAGTCACCAACGCGCTGGAAGCCGAACATCGAGTAGTAAATATAGAATGGGATCATCGGCTCGTTGTTGGTGCTGTAGCTGGTTGCTGCCGCCACCCACGATGCCATCGCGCCCAACTCGTTGATACCTTCTTGCAGTACCTGACCTTTCTTATCTTCACGATAATAAGCCACTTGATCCGAATCTTGCGGCTCGTACTTCTGCCCCTGGCTCGAGTAGATACCGACCTGACGGAACAAGCCTTCCATACCGAAGGTACGAGCTTCATCTGGGATAATCGGCACAATGCGCTCACCGATTTTTTTATCTTTCAGCAAAGCGGTCAGCACCCGCACAAAGGCCATGGTGGTTGAGATTTCACGATCACCCGAACCCTTGGTCACTGCTTCAAAGGCCTTCAGTGACGGGATCTCCAAATCCACATCGGTTTTTGGCCGCCGCACTGGCATAAAGCCGCCCAGCGCTTGACGACGCTCAACCATGTACTTGTATTCAGCACTGTCTTCGGGGAAGCGATACAACGGGATGTTTTCTAGGTCGCTATCTTTAATTGGAATGTTAAAACGGTCACGGAAGTGCTTGATGGCTTCCATATCCATTTTCTTGACTTGGTGGGCAATGTTTTTGCCTTCACCAGCAGTACCCATGCCGTAACCTTTCACGGTTTTGGCTAAAATCACCTGTGGCCGACCTTTGGTGTTCACCGCACGGTGATACGCCGCATAGACTTTCACTGGATCGTGACCACCACGGTTTAAGCGCCAAATGTCTTCATCCGACAAATTAGCGACCATGGCTTTGGTTTCTGGCGTTTTGCCAAAGAAGAACTCACGGGTGTAGGCGCCCCCTTTAGCTTTATAGTTTTGGTACTCGCCATCTACGCTGTCTTGCATGATTTGCGCCAGTTTGCCTTCGGTATCGCGATATAACAATGGATCCCAGTAGCGGCCCCAAATCACTTTAATCACTTCCCAGCCGGCGCCCCGGAAGGTGCCTTCAAGCTCTTGAATGATTTTGCCGTTGCCGCGCACTGGGCCATCTAGCCGCTGCAGGTTACAGTTGATGACAAAAGTCAGGTTATCCAGCCCTTCGCGGGTGGCCAAACCAATGGCACCCAAGCTTTCTGGCTCATCCACCTCACCATCGCCCAAAAAGCAGTACACGCGCTGCTTCGAGCAATCTTTAATACCACGATCAGTGAGGTACTTCAGGTAACGTGCCTGATAAATGGCCTGAATGGGGCCGAGGCCCATTGACACAGTAGGGAACTGCCAGAAGTCGGGCATTAAGTGTGGGTGTGGATACGACGACACGCCGCCACCATCAACTTCTTGGCGGAAATTATTCAATTGCTCTTCGCTGATGCGGCCCTCTAAGAAGGCACGTGCATAGATACCCGGTGACACGTGGCCTTGCACAAATAAGAAGTCACCGCCATCTTGCTCGGTTGGGGCGCGGAAGAAATGGTTAAAGCCGACATCGTAGAGCATCGCCGACGAGGCAAAACTTGAAATGTGACCGCCCAGCTCAAGGTCTTTTTTCGAACCGCGCAATACCATCGCCAAAGCGTTCCAACGAATCGCCGCGCGAATCCGTGCTTCAATGGTATGATCGCCCGGTACCGTTGGCTCTTGGCTGGTCGGAATAGTATTCAGATAGGCAGTAGTGGCGGTATACGGCAAAAATGCACCGCTGCGACGGGCCTTTTCAATTAAGGTTTCTAATAAGAAGTGACCGCGCTCGGCGCCATCTTCTTCTAACACCACCTCAAGCGCGTCGAGCCATTCCCGCGTTTCTTGTGGATCGATGTCGTTTTGTAAGTGATCAGTCATACTCGTTCCTTACCCTATCTGAGTTCGGCGTAGCGACCGCTGAATACGCGATTGTTCGCGATTCGAGGTCAGCAACGCATGTTCGATAAACGCTAGCAGCTGGTGGCAAGCATCACGCGCTTGCTCCGGCTCACCGGCGGCAATGGCAGCCACAATGTGGCGCCGATGTTCATGGAGTTGCTGGATGATGCCTGGCTTATGGGCCAAGTCACCCAGGTTCTGTTGAATATTTTTCAGCAAGATAGGCTGCATACTGCGCACCAAATGCAACAGGATCACATTATGTGACGCTTCACAGATGCGCAGATTAAAGTCAGCCAAGGCTTGTGCTTGTTGCGATAGTTCAACACTGCAGTCATCGGCAATGTTGGCAAACGCCGCTTCAATAGCAGCTAAATCGGCTGGGGTACCGCGCATGGCGGCGTAATAGGAGGAAATGCCCTCGAGCGCGTGGCGAAACTCCAGCAGATCAAATTGTGATTCGGGGTGTTGAGTCAACAGCTGTAACAGCGGCTCAGCAACCCGCTGTTGCAGGTTATCGCAGACATACGTACCGCCGCCTTGACGACGGTCAAGCAACCCGCGGGCTTCGAGTTTTTGAATGGCCTCGCGCAGGCTGGGACGGGATACTGAAAATTGTTGGGCAAGATCACGCTCAGCGGGCAGCCGCTGCCCCGCTGGTAAGGTACCGTCGACAATCATGGCTTCGATACGAGCCATGATCACATCCGACAATTTGGTCTGCTGAATACGCTCAAAGGTCATGCGAATTAAACTACCTCACTGGTTTTGGTAAGACCAATTACCCAAAGTGTGGATTAGTGTAATCGAACTTAACGCAAAACCCAAGCGCGATCGTTGCTTGAGTCTGTGCGAGATCCTTAAGGCAGCCAATGCACTATGGTCAGAATGGCCACTAAAACTAAGAAAAACAGCATATTGCGTTTGAGTAGCGCGACAGTGGTCAGAGCAGTTTGCTGAGCATCCTGCGCTTCATCAGCAGCAGCATAGGGTTCAGCGGCAGCTACTAAGCGGCTGGCCACGGTAAAGTTGTCTTGAGGCTGGTTGCCAATGGAATTCAGCCAAATTGGGAAACCTTGGCTGAAGTTACCCACTAATAGAAAACCAAACCCCATCACCCGCGTTGGCAACCAGTCGATAATCTGATGCAGACTGCGCCAGCTGCTGGTGCGTGGTTGCCGCATATCGCGAATAGTGGCGTACACCAGGGCACCGGTAATACCAAATAATAAGAAGTAGAAGAACACCGCAAAGTAATAACGCAAATGGATATAGGTCAATACTTCAGACACACTGGCCGATTCATCGCGGCCAATTTGGTGGCGTAAAGTACGGGCGTGTGCAGCCATAGCAACATGATCAGGCTCACCGCGATCATCGGCAATACCCGCTGCCAGGTAACCACGATAGGCAGCGCGTACTTTGGGTAATAGAATCGCCAGCAACAGCCCCGCTACACTAACAATAAAGGTCACTAAGCTATTACCTAACAGCGCCAGTACAAAGCCAATCAATAACGCCGGAATAATAGCCCAGACTAAATGGCCTAAACCGTGCGCACGGAACTCGGCAATTTTATGATTGGCAAACTGCCAATGTTGCCAGCGCAAGATCAACCGCCGCCAATGCCAATTACGGCTGATTTGCACCGTCCGCTCTAACGAATAGGTCAACAAGAGTGCTAACAGATACATGGCAAAACTCCTACAAACGGTGGAGGCAGTGTTGAAAATAGGCCCAATCAAAGGCTGGGCCCGGGTCGGTCTTACGCACCGGAGCAATATGTTGATGACCGACAATACGCTGTGCGGTCAACTTTGGATAGCGCTGCAATAGCTCTTTGGCGACCGCTGCTAACACCTGGTACTGGCTATCAGTGTAGGCGGCATAGTCGGTTCCCTCAAGTTCTATACCAATCGAATAATCATTGCAGCGATTGCGCCCAGCATAGTGCGATTTGCCTGCATGCCAGGCGCGCAAATGAAACGGTACATACTGCAGTAACTCGCCATCGCGGCGAATCAAGCAGTGCGCTGAAACGCGCACGCCATGTAGGTACTGGAAACGCTCATCGTGAACGGTATCGAGGGTACCCATAAATAACTGGTCAATAGCATCGCCAGCAAACTCGCCAGCCGGTAAGCTAATACCGTGCACCACCAGTAGGCTGATATCCTCTGGGTCGGGGCGATCATCATAATGCGGTGATGGCCGTTGGGTGGCGGTACTGAGATAACCGTCGCTGATCATAGCTCTGCTCTCTTCACTGGTGCGGCTCATCCTAGCCTGTTTGATGCCTTGCGGTAAAGTCAGCGCGAGGTTTACAATGGCCTTCTATTCGTATGTGCAAGGATTGTTCCGCAATGACCGCTACTCTTACCAGCCGCGTACTTCCTGAATTGCTGCAGCGCGATCGGGTTGCCATGGTGACCCAAGCTCTCGCTGAAGACCTCAATGGGGTGCAGGCTCAACATGACCTCACTGCGCAATTGATTCCCGCTGAGCAACAGGTTTCAGCAACGCTAATCACCCGCGAAGCCATGGTGGTGTGCGGCTGCGCTTGGGTTGACGAGGTCTTCTCACAGCTCAATGCTGCGGTACAAATCGATTGGCTAGTGCGCGATGGCGACCCTATTGAGGCAAATTCGCCGTTGCTGCATGTGCATGGTTGCGCGCGCGATATCCTCACCGCCGAACGCACCGCAATGAACTTTTTACAAACCTTGTCAGCGGTAGCCACCACGACCGCCAGCTATGTTGCTCATTTAAAGGGCAGTCAGACTAAATTATTAGACACTCGCAAAACAATTCCTGGGTTACGTACGGCGCTCAAATACGCGGTCACCTGCGGTGGCGGTTTTAACCATCGTGTCGGGCTTTATGACGCCTATTTAATCAAAGAAAATCATATTATGGCCTGTGGCGGAATCGCCGCTGCTGTCAGCCAAGCGCGGCAGCTCAACCCAGCCGTACCGGTTGAAGTGGAAGTAGAAAATCTTGAGGAATATCAACAGGCTTTAGATGCTGGCGCCGATATCATCATGCTCGATAATTTTTCTATCAGCGACATACACCAAGCCGTTGCCAGCCGCCGTGGACACAGCAAATTAGAGGTTTCTGGCAATATTACCGCCGAGCGTTTAAACGAACTAGCAGCCACCGGGGTTGATTATATTTCGTCCGGAGCCCTAACAAAAAACATACAAGCCATTGATCTTTCACTACGGGTCAATAAAGTTTAGCTATTGACCTTGTACAACAATCTGCTATGTTTGAAGGGCAGTGCGCTACCGTGGCATGAGGCGACGGTGTGCCAGGCAGTGCTTTAAAAGGCAAAACCGTCGTGAGGCGGTGACGCAAACCCTCCGGTCCAACGTCATGGCAACATATGCTTATGTACATTGGATAGCGGGGCTGCAGGCTAAGGTCTGGTGGATGGAGTGGCTTCTCGACTGTACTATTTTGGTTATGTCGCGTTAGCAAACCACGGATTCTTTCGGCTAGTGCAGGTGAATTGTTGTAATGTGTGTGGCATTACGACAAGGATTGCCACACTAAAGTACAACAATAACGATAACTTAGTTTTTCGGGAGATTTTTCATGAAAGCGAACTTACAACGCGGCTTTACCTTAATCGAATTGATGATCGTTGTGGCGATCATCGGTATCTTGGCAGCAGTTGCCATTCCTATGTACAGTGACTACACCCAGCGTGCGAAAGCATCAACAGGTTTAGCAGCATTGGCATCTTATAAAACTAACGTGGCTCTTTGTTATCAAACTGCGGGTGATATCACTGTCTGTGATGGTGGTACTAACCGTATCCCTGCTGATAACGCAGCAATTGCGGATGTTAACGGTATTACAGCGATCTCTACCTTAGATGGCGCTATCACTGCTGTGTTAGAAGCAGTAGATGTTGCTGGAACAGCGATCACCGTAATTCTAACTCCAGAAGTTACTAGCGGCTCAAACATCAACTGGGTAGTTGCTTGCTCAGATTGGGGTACTGATGGCGCAGAAACACGCGTTGACGGTTGTGTAGAAGCAACTCCAGCAGCACCAGAATAATCCAGGAGTCGATGTCGACTTGAAGAGAGTCAGCATATAAGAGAACAAGACTCCTCTAAATCAACAACGATTGGGGAGTCTTTTTTTTGATGAGCATCACATCTGGGAAAAATTTAGGCCATGCTGCACCATTCCCTAGCAACCTTGTTGTTGCGCGACAAGATCGTCCCCGAGGCAGCACTGACTAGCTGCAGCGAGTACGCATGGGAATCCAAACAAGCCTTTACCACCATTGCCCTCGAACGTAAATTACTGAATCCACAAGAACTTGCTGAATACTGTTACCAACGCTCCAATATCCCGATGCTGGATTTGGATGCCTTTAATATTGACGCTATTCCAACTGAGCTAATCAACGAGCGATTAATTCGCAAGAACCATGCAGTACCGCTGTATCAGCGCGGTAATAAACTGTACGTAGCAGTGTCTGACCCCACTCGCATTGAAACCCTCGATGAGTTTCAATTCCGCACGCGGCTTGAGACCGAAGCCGTCCTAGTAGAAGAGCACAAGCTGCAAAAGCTGATTGATAAAGTACTGGAAAGCGAGAGTGCGTCGCTGGGTCTCACTGAAGCGGATGAGCAAAGCTTACGCGACATGGACACCGGTGACCGGCCTGATACCAACGCCGGCGCGGTTGAGGCAGACGTTAAAAACGACGCGCCAATCGTTATCTATATTAATAAACTGCTGCTGGACGCCATCAAGCGCGGCGCCTCAGACTTACACTTTGAACCCTACGAACAAGAATATCGCGTACGCTTTCGTATTGACGGTATCTTACAAGAGATTACCCGCCCGGCGGTGGGTTGGGCCACTCGTATTGCCGCACGTTTAAAGGTGATGTCACAGCTTGATATCGCCGAGAAACGCGTGCCGCAAGATGGCCGTATCAAACTGCGTATTTCTAAGCATAAGTCCATCGATTTTCGGGTGTCTACCCTGCCCACATTGTACGGTGAAAAGATTGTAATGCGGATCCTCGATGCCAGCGCGGCGATGCTCGGTATCGATTCATTAGGCTATGAGCCAGAACAACAGAAACGTTACGAAGAAGCCCTGAGTAAACCGCAAGGCATGATTCTGGTGACCGGCCCGACTGGCTCGGGTAAAACTGTATCGCTTTATACTGGCCTGAATATTTTGAACACCCCAGAGCGCAATATTTCCACCGCTGAAGACCCGGTGGAAATTAACTTAATGGGTATTAACCAGGTGCAAATTAGCCAAAAGGCTGGCTTGACCTTTGCCGAGGCACTGCGCTCTTTTTTACGGCAAGACCCCGACGTGGTGATGGTGGGTGAGATTCGTGACTTAGAAACCGCTGAAATTGCCATCAAAGCAGCGCAAACAGGTCACTTAGTGTTATCCACCTTACACACCAACTCCGCCGCCGAAACCCTGACGCGTTTAATGAATATGGGCGTACCGGCCTACAACATCGCCGGTTCAGTGACCTTAATCATTGCGCAACGGTTGGCGCGGCGGCTCTGTAACGCCTGCAAAGAGCCCGAGCAAATACCCGAACAAGAATTACTGAAAGAAGGTTTTACTGCTGAGCAGATTCCAGAGCTGACGCTGTTCAAAGCAGTTGGCTGCGATATGTGCACCAACGGTTATAAAGGGCGTACAGGTATTTACGAAGTTATGCCCATTACCCCAACCCTCCAAGACCTTATAATGAAGAGCGCCAGTTCACTGGACATCGCCAAGCAGGCACAACGCGAAGGCATTCATTCATTACGTCAATCAGCGCTACGAAAAGCCGCTGCAGGTGTGATAAGTTTAATGGAAGCCAACCGGGTCACTAACGCTTAGGATTATAATACATGGCGACCGTAAGCAAAGATAAAGTCATTCTGGAGTTTGCCTATACTGGCTTGAACCGCAAGGGTGCCAAAGTCAAAGGCATCATGCGTGCCGAAAACGAAAAACAAATAAAAAGTCGACTGCGCGATCAAGGCATCACTCCCAAATCGATCAAAAAGCAGGGCAAATCCATGTTCGGTGAAAAGAAAATCACCGGTGGCGATATTGCCCTATTTACGCGTCAAATCGCTACCATGTTGACCGCTGGTGTGCCGCTGTTGCAGGGCTTGGAAATGGTCGCCAAAGGCACCGATCACCCTAAAGTTCGTACCTTGATGCTGAATATTGCCAATGAAGTCGGCGCCGGTTCACCACTTGCCGCTACGCTGAGAAAGCATCCCGATGTATTTGATGACTTATATTGCGACTTAGTTGATTCCGGCGAACAATCGGGTTCGTTAGAGGGCATCTATGACCGTATCGCCACATACCGTGAAAAATCAGAAGCACTTAAAGCGAAGATAAAAAAAGCCTTGGTCTACCCCACCGCGGTTATTGTGGTTGCTTTAGCCGTAACCGTGATTTTGCTGATCTACGTTGTTCCGCAGTTTGAAGCGGTATTTAAAGATTTCGGTGCGGAACTTCCGGCAATCACCCAGTTTGTGGTGAATCTCTCCGAAATAGTACAGGCGTATTTTCTCTATGTACTGGTGGCATTGGTTGCCGCAGGTTGGTTGTTCAAACGTGCCTACGCCAAAAGTCTAAAGCTGCGCGACAAGGTGGACATTATCTCACTCAAAGTGCCGGTGGTCGGTGATATTTTAAATAAAGCCGCTGTAGCGCGCTTCGCCCGCACCCTATCAACCACCTTTGCCGCCGGTGTGCCACTTATCAGTGCCTTAGAGTCTGCCGCTGGGGCAACAGGTAACGCGCTCTATCGCGATGCGGTTTTACAAATGCGCGATGAAATCAGCTCCGGCATGCAAATGAATGTGGCCATGCAAAACGCCGATTTATTCCCGACTATGGCGACCCAAATGGTCTATATCGGCGAAGAAGCCGGTGCTCTAGACGATATGCTGGCGAAGGTTGCCGATATTTATGAACGTGAAGTGGACGACTTAGTGGATAACTTAACCGCGCTACTCGAACCGATGATCATGGTGGTTATTGGTATCTTAGTCGGAGGCTTGATTGTTGCCATGTACATGCCGATCTTTAGCCTCGGTAAGGTGGTAGGTTAATGGCATGGCTCGAACTCTACCCCGCGTTTAGCTGGTGGGTAACCGCTTTTGGCGCGCTATTTGGCTTGGTGGTCGGTAGTTTCCTCAACGTGGTGATTGGCCGCTTACCGGTGATGTTGCAACGCCAATGGCAGGCTGAATGCGCAGCACTCACTGATAACGCGCAAGCTACTACCAAGCAACAGCGTTTCAACTTAGCGGTGCCGAATTCACGCTGCCCAAAATGCAATCATGCTATTGCTTGGTATGACAATATCCCGGTGCTGAGCTGGCTGCTATTGAAAGCTCGCTGTCGCAACTGCAACACCCCTATTTCAGTACGCTACCCGCTGATTGAACTCCTCACGGGTGTAGTATTTGCGCTACTGTGCTGGAATCTCGGTATCACTAGTGAATTCCTGATCTGGTGTCTATTTGCCGCCCTGCTCATCTGTTTGTTCTTTATCGACCTCGACCACATGCTGTTGCCGGATCAGCTCACCTATATGCTGCTGTGGCTCGGTCTCTTGTACGCACTGTTAGGTGGCGCAGTGCCGCTTACCGATGCGGTGATCGGCGCTATGGCCGGGTATTTAGCGCTATGGAGCGTTTACTGGGCGTTTAAACTGCTCACCGGTAAGGACGGTATGGGCTACGGTGATTTCAAGCTGCTAGCGGCCTTTGGTGCATGGTTAGGTTACACTTTATTGCCGGTGGTGGTGATTGCTGCTGCGGTGAGTGGCGCGGTGCTAGGAATCATCTGGCAACGGCTGCAACGTGAACGCCACGGCCAACCGATTCCATTTGGGCCATTTTTAATTTGCGGTGGCGTGATTGCGCTGCTGTGGGGCGAAGCTCTGTTAGCTAGTTACTGGCAGTGGCTGCTGCGCTGATGTACGTGGTGGGCGTGACTGGCGGTATCGGCAGCGGCAAAACCACCGTGACACGACTGTTTGAGCAGCTTGG
>CAYXGO010000011.1:0-22517 GCA_964464575.1 uncultured Pseudomonas sp.
CGTATTATTGTACGGATTGAAATACAACCCATTGGCTGGCGACCCCGTATGCCATCTGAACGACAGTTCGGGTTTACAATGGGTGATACAATGAACTTCCAGTGCACATTCCTCAATAGCCTGTAACATCAACTTATCATTTGCATAAAGCGGTTCGAGATAGCTCAGCTGATAGCTGCGCCATAACTGCTCATCCACCAACACCCGAATAGCCTGTAATTGCTGTGACTGCGTAATAGGATAGCCCGCTTGATAGCCATTGCGCGGCTGCGCTTTAGCAACATGGTCAAAGACAATACGAATGTAGGGTAACTCGCCGGTGGTATGGTTGCCGCTGTAGCGAATTTCGCTCAAATACGACTCACCGCTAAGGTTGTTGGTGGTATAGAGATACTGAATATAGTTACGCGCGACATCTTCTACCGACGACATCATCCAGGCACTGACCACGCTATTGTTGCCAGGCTTGGTGACTGCAGCAGCATCGGAGCTCAGCCCCGTGGCATAGAACGCATTGCCAAAATAACTCACCTCTTTGGCCTTAGTGACGCGCTCAAAATAGTCAGGACCGTTGGCTAAACTGCCGCCATGCGCCGTGATGAGAGTACCCGGCTGTCCGTTTAACCGATAGGTCGACCCTGCAGCGCCATAGCTGCCGCTCACTAGGTGCAAGCGCTGCCCATCTAAACAGAAGCGGTCACTACTGGTTAAGGTGACCGTGCTTACCTCACCATCATCAAAGGGGGTTTTGCGACAGCGGGTAATGGCGCTTACGGCTTGCAAATACCAACCAATACCCAGCAGCCCATCGCTGCTATTTTGGCTGGAATAACCCAGCCCAACCTGCGGACGCATCTCACCGCGCCCGGTCGGCACGTTAATAGGAAGCGCAAACGTGGCCGCACCATTTTCATCGACCCGAAAATCGAGCGCCATCGGCGCCACCGCATCGTCTGCCAGCACAGGCAATACCGACAAACCCAATAGCACCATGATGACGTGGCAGATCCGTTGCATGCGATAGTCCTTATGGTCAGAATTTAAGCAACTTTTGCGACCATAACCAACATATCAATGTCACTCAAGTACTTTTTTATTACAATTTAGTCGCAACTTAGTAGCAATTGCTGGCGAGCCATAAAAAACCCGGCGCAAAGGCCGGGCTGTATAGCAAAAAGATCGTACCAACAGGCGCTATTACCAGTAATGCTCTATGGTGACGTTGCCGGGGGCGCGTCGCAGGTTTTTTGGTAAGCCTTTGCTGGCGAGCAGTTCGCGGGCATCGCGGATCATCTCGGGGTTGCCGCAGAGCATCAGTTGCGAGCGTGAGGTCAGCGGGCAGCCGACTGCGGCTTCAAGTTCACCACTGCTGATCAGCGCTGGAATACGGCCACGCAGGGCGCCTGCATGGTGTTCGCGGCTCACCACCGGTTGATACACAAATTGTCCGGCGCGTTCAGCCAACAACTCGGCGATGAGCGGCTGATAGGCCAGATCTTCGGCATGGCGAACCGCATGCACGAGGTGAATACGTTGAAAGCGTTGCCATGGCTCGGCAGTGGTCAGCATGGAAAAATATGGGCCAATACCGGTACCGGTACCAATCAACCACAAATCATCGCCATCAGGCACTTCGTTCAAAGTGAAAAAGCCACTGGCTGGCTGCGATACTTCAATATGTTGGCCGGCTTTGAGCTGATGCAGAGCCGGTGAAAATAGCCCGTCATGCACGCGGTTGACCAAAAAATCGAGCACTGGGTCGGCTGGGCCATTCACCAGCGAATAGGCGCGTTGAACCCGCTGCCCATCAATGGTTAACCCCAGCCGGACAAATTGACCGGCGGTAAAGGTAAAGGGCTCGGTGCGCACCCGCAAACTGAACAGCTCGCTGTTCCAGGCAAAATTTTCAATCACTTCACCGCTTAACCACTGCGCCATTACAATTAGTCCTTACGGGCTGGGGTTTGCAGCGCAGCTAATTGCTGTTCAAGCTGATCCACACGCTGGCGTAAGCGCAGTAATAACTGTTGCTGAACATCTAATTCTTCGCGGGTAACCACGTCTAATTTGCTCAGCTGTTGCTGCAAAATTTGCTTAATACGCTGCTCTAAGCCACCGGCGAAATCTTTTACTCCAGCCGGAATGCTGTCGTTGATTTGGCGGGCAATATCTTCAATCTTTTTGGCGTCCATTATGGCTCCTTCGGTGACTTTGGGTAGTCACTGGTTTATTTGCATTTAGCTTAGCAGTTCTTTGCGGTAAAATCTGCCGCTCGTTCACGCTAAACCGTGATGGTCATTACCTGCCAAGGAAGCTCATGCTGCAACTCAACCCTCGCCAACAACAAGCGGTACGCGCCATAGACGGGCCGGTGCTGGTGTTAGCTGGTGCCGGTAGCGGCAAGACTCGAGTTATTACCGAAAAAATCGCCTATTTGATCACCCGCTGTGGTTATTCGGCGCGTAATATCGCGGCGGTCACCTTTACCAATAAGGCCGCGCGCGAAATGAAAGAACGCGTGGGTCACACCTTGGGCCGCGAGCATACCCGAGGCTTAACGGTATCCACCTTTCACACCTTGGGGCTCACTATTATTCGCAAAGAAGTCACCCGCTTAAATATGAAGCCGGGCTTCTCATTGTTTGACGACCAAGATAGTTTTGCGCTGCTCAAAGCGCTCACCGAAGACGACTGGGACGATGACAAGCAGCTGGTGAAAATGCTGCAAAGCCAGATCAGCAACTGGAAAAATGCCATGCTGTCGCCCGAACAGGCGTTGGCGCAAGCGCAGCTCCCTGACGAAAAGCTGTTTGCCGAAATCTATCAGCGTTACAGCCAAAACATGCGCGCCTGCAATGCGCTGGATTTTGATGATTTGATTTTGCTACCCACGCTGCTGCTGAAAAATAACGAGGCGGCGCGCAGCCGCTGGCAAGCCAAGTTTAAGTATCTGCTGGTGGATGAATACCAAGACACCAACACCTCACAGTACGAACTGGTACGGCTGCTGGTGGGTGAACGGGCGCGCTTTACCGTGGTGGGTGACGATGACCAGTCAATCTACTCGTGGCGCGGTGCGCAACCACAGAACTTGGCGCTGTTACAACGCGATTTTCCGCAGCTTGAAGTGATCAAACTAGAGCAAAACTACCGCTCCCATGGCCGTATTCTGAAGGCCGCCAATATCCTGATTGAAAACAATCCGCACGTATTTGAGAAAAAGCTGTTCTCAGAAATGGAATACGGGGTACCGCTGAGGGTGATTTATGGCAAAAATGAAGAGCATGAAGCCGACCGCGTGGTGGCTGAAATTGTTCGTAAGCGCTTTTTAGAGCGCACGCCATACAGCCATTTTGCCCTGCTCTATCGCGGTAACCATCAGGCGCGGCTGTTTGAAAAAGCCATGCTGACGCACCGTATTCCTTACAAAATTAGCGGCGGCCAGAGCTTTTTTGCCCGCGCTGAAGTGAAAGACATGATGGCCTACCTAAGGCTGTTGGTGAATCCCGACGATGACACTGCGTTGATTCGGATCATCAATGTGCCCAAACGCGGCATTGGCCCCAACACTGTGGAGCGTATTGGCGAACTGGCTAACGAACTGCGCGTCAGCATGCTGGAAGCTGCGCAGCACCAAGCGCTGAAAACCCGTTTGGGGAGCCGTGAGTTTCAATCGGTGCAGTATTTCACCCAGCTCATCGCCGGCACCGCGCGCAAGTGCTTACATGCAGATGATGCGCCCAGCGCACTGTACGATTTACTGCGCAATATCGCTATGGAAGAGTGGCTGTACGAAACCAGCCCCAGCCAAGCCGCGGCGGAGATGCGCTACAAGAACGTCAGCGAATTATTGCGCTGGGTGATAGAAATGCTCAAAGGTGACGATGAGCACGAAGCATTGGCACTGGATGACGCGATTGCCAAGCTGTGTTTGCGCGACCTGATGAGCCGGAACGAAGAAGAAGAGCAAGGCGATCAGGTCCAGCTGATGACCTTACATGCCTCCAAAGGCTTGGAATTTCCGCACGTATTTATGGTGGGAATGGAAGAAGGCTTATTGCCCCATCAATCCAGTATCGATAGCGATATGGTGGAAGAAGAGCGGCGCCTCGCCTATGTCGGCATTACTCGCGCACAGCAGTCACTGACCTTTACCATGGCTCGCGAACGCCGACAATATGGCGAAGTTATCCGCCCTGAAGCGAGCCGATTTCTGCATGAGCTACCGCAAGACGATGTGGAATGGGAAGACCAAAAAGTGGTGACTGAAGAGAGCAAGGAGCAATCGCGGTTAAGCGGTGTGGCACTGTTGCGTAAAGCACTGGAACAACCACGTTAACAGTTAGCGGCCGCCGACTCAGAGGAAGTCGGCGCTGCAAAACCGCGCAACTTTACCGACTGGGGCTCTCCGTATAAACTGCCCTGGCCAATTTTAACCCCTGCCTTTTGCAACGCCTGCTGTTGTTCTTGGGTATTGATACCCGCTGCACAGACCTCAATTTTCAATTCATGACACAAGTTCACCAAATGGGTAATGGTGGCATGACCGCGACTACTCAAAGCAATATCGGCAACAAAGCGTGAATCGAGTTTCACATGGGTGAACGGATAATTCAGGATATAGTGCAAGGCGCCAGCACTGCGGCCAAACTCATTCAGAGCTAAGCCAACACCGGCATCAGCCAATTGCCGTAAACAACTCAACTGACGCTTGGATGAATCGTGCAATTCGGTCTCGCTGAACTCCAATACCAAGCGCTTCGGATCAATTCCAGCCTGCTCAATAATACTCAGCAATGCTTTGGTGTCCGCCAGCTTGAATAAATGCTTGGTGGACAAGCTCACATACACCGGAATATCGCAGCCATCGGCGAGCAATTCGCAACAGCGTGTCAGCAGCCATTGGTCCAGTGCCATCACCATGCCGGCCTTTTCGGCAATACTCAAAAACCGTTCGGTGGGCAGTAAGGTATCGCCACGGCGCCAGCGCACCAGTACTTCGCGCGCTTGCGGTGTTTTATCAGCCAGGTTCAGCAAGTCATGGTGCTGCAGCACAAAATCTTCATCAAAATGAGCATGACGCAATTCGGTTTCGCGATTCAAGCTGGCCACTAAGTCTTTGTGAATACTCTCATCGAATACCACATAACGACCACGGCCCATGCTCTTTGCTTGGTACATGGCAGCGTCAGCATCACGTAACAAGCGTTCAGCGGTATCGTTAAGCGCCTTGCACTCGGCAATACCTACGCTGGCGCCAGAATAATGCTCGGTTTCACCATACACAAAGGGCTTGCGCATTTTTTCAATGATGCGACTAGCAACATCGCGAGCGTCATCAGTATGCCGTATCAAGTTCAACAAGATCACGAACTCATCACCACCGAGGCGTGCCACGGTATCGTTATCACGCACACACTCACCAATACGACGGCTCGCTTCCAGTAAAAATTCGTCGCCGGCCGAGTGACCCAAGGTATCGTTGATGTCTTTAAATCGGTCAAGGTCAACAAACAACACGGCGAAATTGTGGCTCGGGAAACGCCGCTTTTGCTTTAACGCTTGTTGCAAGCGCTCGGTAAACATGGAGCGGTTTGGAAGCCCAGTTAAGGTGTCGTGGTGAGCATCGTAGAACAGCTTTTCTTCAATTTTTTTACGCCGCTCTATTTCATTGACCAACTCTTCGGTGCGCTCGGCAACTTTTCGCTCTAAATAGTTGTTAATTCGCTTCACTTCATCGGCATTACGACGGCGCTCAATGGCCACGGCCACGTGCTGCGAGACGAAGTTGAGTAGTTCTAAATCGTCTTGCTTGTATTTGATGCGGTCAGAATAGGTTTGCACCGAAAGCACGCCGATCACTTGCTCATCAACAATCAGCGGTGAGCCCATCCATTGCTTCGGGCGGGTGCCATAATGGGCGCCCTCCCCAGCCACTTCGCCTTTTGCCGCCAAGCGATTAAATTCGTCTTCATCAATAAAAACTGGCCGACGACTGCGAATAACGTACTCGGTCATACCGCGACCGATGGGTCGGCTTACCGCGGTACGTTGGTCAAATTGGTCGACATAGTAGGCAAACTCAATATTGCGCTGATCATCATCTAACAATGCCACGAAGAAATTATCATTGATCATCAGCTTACCCACCTGCTTGTGCAGCTGGGCAAAGAAGGTATCCATGCTTTCGGAGGTATTGGTCAACTCAGAAATCGCATAAAGCACCGATGCCACTTGTTCAGCACGTTTGCGCTCGGCAATTTGCAGCTCTAAATCCGTGTTAATGTCGCGCAAACTGGCCGTTTGCCGAGTAATTTCAGCTTGCATAAACTCACGCTGACGAATCCGTTCGAGAGCGTTGATAATGTGCTGAGATACGAATTGCAATAACTCGCGGTCGGCACGGGTATAGGTCACACCCTCGGTGTAACTTTGCACCACCATAGCGCCAATGACCTGATCACCCACATGCAACGGAACCCCAAGCCAATCCACTGGCGCTGCACCTAAGTCACGAATTTCGCCGCTGGCAACCAGCTCGGCAAAATTTTCATCGGTCAGCAAAAATGGCTTACCGGTGCGCATAATAAAACCAGTTAAACCTTGCCGCAGGATCTCCGCCGGAAACTGTTCGAGGGTTGGGGCGTCATCGTATTCATCGACGAAGTACACAAACTTAAAGGTGTCGTTACTGTCATCGTAGAGACAAATAAAGAAGTTCTTCGCCATCATCAGTTCACCGATGATGCTATGTACCGCAGGGTAAAAGTCACTCATCTCCCGCGCCGAGGAGGCCAGCTCAGAAATTTTAAATAGGGCTTTTTGAATGACTTCAGATTCGCGGTATTTTAACGCAAGTTTTTGCAGGCGTGACAAGGCCTTACGCAGTCGCGCAATTTCCGTGGCCGATGACCTCTGCTGTAACTGCTTTGCCATATTTTAGTGGTTCAATAGAGTGGCGCGTTATTTATCACATGGTTTTGTAAATATTTTGCAAAGAAGTATATCTTTACAAATCCCGTCAGGAAAGGTTTTTACCCGTTTTGTGCCCAATAAAAAAACCGCCGAAGCGGTTTTTTTATACAATTCATGTGCCTAGCGCTGATTACAGTTCAGCAATCATGTAATCAATCGCGGCTTGAATTTCATCATCGCTACAGTTACCACAGGTGCCCTTAGCTGGCATCGCGTTGTAGCCTTCAATCGCATGGCGCAATACAGTGTCCATACCTTGTGCTAAGCGTGGTTCCCAATCGGCGGCATTATTCAATTTTGGTGCGTTCAATACACCGCTGGTGTGGCAGGCGGCACAGAACTGGTTGTACACCGCATCGCCACTACGTGCTTGTTGAGCACCAGCGTCAGCTTGCGGGCTAGAGCCAGCAATGCGTACCTTACCAATTGGCGCAATGCGATCTTCTAATGAGCTGGTTGATTTAGCCTGTGGCATCATAGCTGCACTGGCAGTACCGACCACAACCGCTAAGGCGGCGACTAACAAACGACTGGTATTCACAACATTTACTAGCTTCACAGTACACTCCTAAGATGAGCTGACGAGCTTGCACGCTCGAATCGTTGCTGAGATTATAGCCACATTCCGTTCGAGGATAAACACTTCCGTGCATGTCTTTTACTACGCGTAAAATAGCGCTTTTAGATCTCGATGCTTTCTTTGCCAGCGCCGAGGTTCTGCGTGACCCCAGCTTACAGCACCGACCCTTTGCCGTTGGCGGTGGCGGCGAGCGCGGCGTAGTCGCAACAGCGAACTATTTGGCGCGGCAATTTGGTGTCCGTAGCGCCATGTCTGGGGCTTATGCGCGACGTTTGTGCCCTGATTTGCATTTTGTCGCCCCGGACCACGGCTATTATCGTCAGCTATCGCGGCAAGTGCTGGCGATTTTGCAAGAATTCACCGACCAAGTCGAGCCCGCCTCAATTGATGAGTTCTACCTCGATTTAACCACCAACAGTGCCTTTCAAGGCAGTGCCAGCCGCACCCTTGAAGCGATTCGTGAGCGCCTTCGCGCCATTGGCTTGAGTGCATCGGCTGGAATCTCCTGCCAAAAAATGGTGGCTAAAATTGCCAGTGAAGAACGCAAACCCGATGGCCAGTATGTCGTACCGCCCAACCAGGTGGTTGATTATATCGCTCAACTCACCCTCAAGCGTATTCCTGGCGTGGGACCAAAAAGTTTGGAGCGGCTCAATTTACTGGGTTTTTATCACGGCCGCGATGTGCAACAGGCGGACGTTTCGCAACTGCAACAAATTCTCGGCGACAAAGCCGGTTGGTTATTGCATCAACGCTGTTTAGGCAATGACCCGCGTGCGGTGGTGACCGAGCGAGTGCGTAAAAGTGTTGGGGTGGAAGAAACGCTGCGCAGCGACCTGTTCCAACTGCGTGCACTCGAGCAGTTTGTGGATGAAACACTCCTACCGCAGCTGCTAAAGCGCTTGGGCTGTCAGCGTTGGCAAGATACCGCGATCAAAAGCCAAACGGTAAAACTGAAATTTACCGATTTTCAGCAAACCACGGTATCGCGTACCGGCAGCAAGGCCTCACCAAGCCTGTTTTATCAGCTTCTGCGTGAGGCTTGGGAACGTCGCGAGCAGCGTGGGGTCAGGCTGATTGGCTTGAGTGTCGCACTACCCGACCCGGATGATTATTTGCAGCTTGAGTTAGCACTCGAATAGCCGTAACTGCCCAACTCCATTACCTGATTATTGGCTTTAATCAACGCCAACGCACGTTGTACGTTGGCATCGCTGAGGTGACCCTCTAACTCAATGAAAAAATGATAAGCACCAAAGCGTTGCCCGGTCGGCCGCGATACGATTGCGGTGAGGTTGACTCGGGCCAGCGCAAAGGCCTGTAAATGTTCGACTAATAGGCCAGGATGGTCGGCATCATCAACAATAATAATAGCCGTTTTATAGTGCTGATTCGGTTCACGTGCCGCTAACGGCTGTGGCTGCTGCAGCACAATAAAGCGGGTTTCGTTGTGAGGCACATCCGCGACATCGTGCACTACCTCAACAAAACTATGGTCACCGATAGCATGCTCAGGAACCAATGCCGCAGCAGGTTGATCTTGTGCCAATAGCAAGTGCAAGGCCTCAGTATTGCTAGCCGTGGTAATAATCGGCGCATTCAAACGCGCCAGTGCTTCGCTGCATTGCCCCTGGGCGACAAACTGAGCAAACACTTTTTGTGGTTTGTGATGGTTGGCCACCAGCGAAAAACGCACCGGTATGCTCAGTTCGGCAATGATCTGTAACGGCTGCTTCAACAAACCATCAATGACTGGCGATACTACCCCTTCAACGATGTTTTCAAGGGGCACTACGGCAACTGGACACTCGGTACCCACAGCCGCCAGCGTGCGTGCTAGTGACGGATAAAATTGCAAGCTAGCCGGCGCCGCTGCACTGGCGGCAAATTCTGCTGCAGCGAGTTCAGAGAATGTTCCTGCAGGCCCTAGAGTGGCAATTTTCACAGCCCTTCAGCCTCTCGTGCCGCTTGCACCGCTTGACGTTGATGAATGCGGTCACGGTAAGCCACTAAGACCGGCCATGCTGCCAAATCAAAGTTGATATACGCACCCCAGCCAAGAACAACATAAAGGTACATATCCGCTACCGAATACTGACCAGTTAAGTAGTCGAGCTGTTGCAGCTCGTTGGTCAAATAGTCGAAGGCCTTTTTCAATTTAGCGCGTGCTTTGTTACGCTCCTCGTCGGTGGCGGTGCGATCGAATAGCGGCGCATGGCTCTTGTGCACTTCAGTGGCAATATAGTTTAGCCAAGCAATGGCGTGGTAATAGGCTAAGGTGCCGCTGCTAGGGAATAATTTGGCATCCGCTTGTTCGGCTATGTACATAAGAATGGCATTGGCTTCGGTGAGCACCGTGCCATCATCCAGTTTGAGCGCCGGCACATAACCCTTCGGGTTGACCTGCAAGAAATCCTCGCCAGATTTGGTTTTTAGGTTAGCGCGGCTGACCTTATCAAGCTCAAACGCCATACCCGCTTCCCGCAGCGCAATGTTGACTGCTAACGAACATGAACCCGGCAAATAGTACAACTTCATAACCACCTCAAATGACTGATCAATAAGGTATTCAACTTACTGCTTTTTTCGACCTTATGCTAGACTAGGTCGACAAACTTCCGGAAGGCGCAAAGACATGAGTTGGCTTGCTATTCTGCCGCCCTTGGTGGCGATTATTGTGGTGTTTTGGCGTAAAGAAGTGATTGGCGCCTTGTTGCTCGCGGTATTTTGTTCGGAACTGCTATTGAGTCTCGGCGCTGAACAAAACATAGGCTATGCCTTTATCGGTACGCTCGAGCGTATTGTTGAGGTATTTAGTTCGCCTGGAAATACTCGAATTCTGATTTTCAGCCTGTTGGTGGGCGCATTACTGGCTTATATTCGCGAATCTGGTGGCGTGGCTGCCATGGTTGAGGCGCTATTGCGCCGCGGCTTTGGCAAAACCAAACGTAGTGCCAGCTTAATGACGGTATTCACCGGCGTTTTCGTGTTTGTCGAATCCAACCTCAGCGTGCTTACCGCTGGTATTTTGTCCCGTGGCTTATTCGAAAAGCTGGGTATGAGTCGCGCCCGTTTGGCCTACTTGATTGATAGTACTAGCGCGCCGATTTGTATTTTGATTTTGCTCAACGGCTGGGGCGCTTATGTGCTCGGTATGCTGGAACAACAAGACTTGCCGGGTAACGCCGTCACCACCTTGTGGGCCAGCGTGCCGTTTAACTTTTACGCCTTGGTGACCTTAGGTTTGGTGTTCTATACCGCCATTAGTACCAAGGTGCATGGCCCATTGGCGGCGGTAGAAGCGCAGCCACAGCCAGCACAAGATATCCCTGAGCAACCACCAAGCGACAGCAAAGCACGTTACATGCTGGTACCACTGCTGGTTATGGTATTAGGTATGGTGGCCTTTATGATCGGTACCGGTGGCGGCGACATTACCCAAGGTAACGGGTCTAAATCGGTGCTTTATGCTACAGGCTTAGCCTGTTTAGTGGCCTACTTGATGCTGCTGTTAAGCAAGCGCAATGGGCATACCGAGTTGGTCAGTATGGGTTTTAAAGGCATGAGCGAATTGTTGCCGCTGGTGACCATTGTACTGCTCAGTTTAGCCCTCGGTAGCAGCTTAAAAGAACTCGGTACCGGGGTGTTCTTAGCGGGCTTGGTGGGTGACTTTTTGCCAGTCATTCTGATTGCTCCCATGCTATTCATTGCCGGTGCGCTAATTTCGTTTACCACCGGCACCTCATGGGGCACTTTCGCCATTTTGATTCCTATTGCGGCGCCGTTAATCATTGCCCTGGATTTACCCGCACCACTGATGCTAGCGGCAGTGTTGGGCGGCGGGGTTTTTGGTGATCACTGCTCTCCAATTTCAGACACAACTGCGGTATCATCGTTAGCCTCTGGTTGTGATTTGCTCGAGCACGTGCGTACGCAATTGCCGTATGCACTGGTGGCGGGCGTTGCAGCTGTGATCCTCTACCTCGTGGCCGGCATGGTCATGCTGTAACTGCTACTACGGAACCCACTATTTTATGGCCAATGGCGTGCATTTTCGGACTACTCGTGCAGAAATTAACCGTTCTGCACTCGCTCATAATGCAAAGATTATGCAAAACCTGAGCGCACCAGCTCACCTGCTGGGCGTGGTAAAAGCGGATGCCTATGGTCATGGTATGTTAGTTGCAGCGCGGGCTATTGATGAACACGTTGACGCCTTTGCCGTGGCTTTTATTGACGAGGCCTTACTGCTTCGAGAAGCCGGATTTATCAAGCCTATTGTATTACTAGAAGGCTGCTTTTCCGCCGCCGAGCTGCCCATCTGTGCGCACTATAATTTACAGCCAGTGGTGCATGAACAAAGCCAACTGGATGCTATCGCCACCACTAAACTGGTGCGGCCGTTATCAGTGTGGTTAAAAGTAGACACCGGTATGCACCGCCTAGGCTGGGACCCAGAGCGTGTCGCTGCGGTGTATGCCGAACTCAGCTCCAGCCCACAGGTTACCTCGATTACGCTGATGTCGCACTTTGCCAACTCCGGTGAGGATGAACATCCGGTTACGCAATTACAGCGCCAGCGCTTTGCTAAAGCCTGTGCACAAACTCGCATATTGAATCAGAGTTTTGGCAATTCCGCGGCGCTAACCAGTAGCCTCAAAGACTACGAACAACTGAGCGGCCATTGGCTGCGCGCCGGCGTCACTTTGTACGGGGTCAATCCGGATATGCAAAAGCAGGTACACGCAGACCTGCGCCCAGTGATGCGATTAGTGGCTCCGGTGATCGCACTACGACAAATTGCTGAGGGTGAACGAGTTGGCTATGGCAGTAGCTGGCTGGCCACGCGACCATCACTGATTGCCACCCTCGCCATTGGTTATGCCGATGGCTATCCGCGCCATTGCAAAAGTGGCACGCCAGTGCTGATTCACGGCCAAAAAGCACCGTTAGCAGGCACCGTATCGATGGATATGATCACCGTTGATGTGACTGACATTGAAGGCATACAGGTCGGTGATGAAGCCGAGTTGTGGGGTCCGCATCTGTCAGTACACGAAATTGCCGAACATGCTGGGACTATTGGTTATGAGCTGCTGACCCGGGTATCGACCCGGGTGCCGCGGGTAGAAATTTAGTCGTTGCTTTTGCGAGTGAGCTTATCCAAATAACCCATTGCGAACGCTGAGCCAACAAAAGTGAGGTGAATAATCACGTACCACATGATGGTTTCGTACGGAATATTCTGGGCATTCATAAACACTTTCAGCAAGTGAATCGACGAAATAGCGACAATCGATGCCGCGACTTTATTTTTCAAACCACCTGAGTCAATTTTGCCTAACCACGAGAGTTTTTCGGAGTCTTTGTTGATATCCAAAGTGGAAACAAAGTTCTCGTAACCACTGAGCATCACCATCACCAACAAGCCGCCAACTAAAGCGATGTCGATGAGCGTGAGAGTTAATAAAATCAGGTCAACTTCTTTGATCTCAAAAATTACCGGGATCACATGAAACACTTCTTGGAAGAATTTCAGCCCGAGCAAAATCACCGCTAAACTCAAACCAAGGTAGATAGGCGCTAGCAACCAGCGCAGGCTGTACATAAGGTTTTCTAGGAAGCGTTCCATCGGTTCTCTCTCTGTCGTTGGTGGCGGTTTAGGTGCCGAAAAACAGCGTCATACTACCAAGCAATACTGCGTATCGGCTAGCTTTTCCGATCGTTACCAACAGTAAAAATAACGCGGCATTAACGCGCATCATACCGGCTACAAAGGTCAGCGCATCACCCACCAAGGGCGCCCACGTCAGTAACAACGACCATTTGCCGTAGCGCTGAAACCAGCGTTCACCGCGCTGTAAGCCTTCGGCCTTAAACGGAAACCAACTGCGCTCTTGGTAACGCAGTAGGTAACGCCCCATCACATAGTTCAGCACCGAGCCGAGTACGTTGCCGCTGGTCGCTACAGCCAGCAACAACCACGGGTCATAGCCACGTTGCTGAGCAGCAATTAACAAAATCTCCGAGCTGCCAGGCAGCACTGTGGCGGCCAAAAAGGCCGCCAAGAATAGGCTGATGAGCATAGTTTACTGGGCTTTTTTGTACAATTTAAACCACGCCAACGTGTGCTCAATTTTACTGATCATTTGTGATGGCCGTGCGGTGACATTGTGTGATGCACCGGGCACACGCACCATCGCGGTATCCACTTGGCGTAGCTTCAAGGCTTGATAAAACTGTTCAATTTCCGACATCGGCACGCGGCGGTCATTTTCGCCACTGAACAACAAGGTTGGGGTAGTCACATTAGCCACTAACGACAAGGGTGACCGCTGCCAATAATGGGCGAAGTCTTCCCACGGCATGGCCGGGAATTGATTACCAATCTGGCCAATGTAACTATCCGCAGTGAGGGTTTTACTGATCCAGTTAATAACCGGGTTGGTAGCCGCTGCGGCATTAAAGCGATTAGTCAAACCTACCGCATAGGTGGTGGCAATACCACCGGCTGAACCACCGGCGATAAACAAGTTATTGGCATCGACAAAGCCTTTACTGATCAGGGTATCAATACCTGACATGTGGTCGGCATGATCGCGCTCCGACGAGTAGAAACCATCGAGCAACAAGGCAAAGGCTTCACCGTACGACGTACTACCACGGTAGTTATTATAGAACACCACGTAGCCTTCAGCGGCATAGCGCTGTAACTCGGCACTAAACATGGGACCATAAGCCAAATGCGGGCCACCATGAATTTCGACAATCAGCGGGTATTGCTTACTGGCATCAAAGTTCGGCGGGGTGAGATACCAGCCATGAATTTCGGTATCGTCAAAGCTGCTCGGGTAACGGAACTCATGTAGTTGCGCTAATTCGCGCTGGGCTAGAATATCTTCGTTTAAGGCGGTGAGGCGACGCGCTTTACCGGCTTGCTTACCGCTGGTTGCTAACACCGCAACATCGGCTGGCCGCTGCGCATTGGCTTGGGTGTATGCCAACATGCCGGTTGCCGGTGCCACCGAGTACATGCCGCTCAGATACGGACGCCCCACAGATACCCCACCAACATCGTCGGCCCAATCGCGTAGTTTGCCTTTGCGGGTAACGGTAGCCAGTTTGTTGCGGCCTTGATCACTGTACTGAATAGCCAGTAGGTCATTGCTGATCCACAGCGGGTCTTCAACCGCACGGTCAAGGTCGCCTAATAGCACTTGCTGACTACTATCGCTCAAATTCATCAGCGTTAAGCGACTATTTTGGTAAGGTACCGGCTGGTTATTGCGCTGCAAGAACACCAAGGTTTTACCATCGGGGCTGACTGCCGGGCTCCATTCGCGACCAGCGGCGGTGGTCAGTTGGGTTAGCTCGGTATTGGCGACGGTTAGCTGCCACAAGTCGCTCTCGTTCGGCTGATATTCCCAGCTGGCATCGCGGTTGGCCGAGAAGATAATGGCACTGCTATCAGCACGCCACGCCAATTTGCCACCATGATTGAAGTTACCTTGCGTTAGCTGACGGGCAGTACCGCCCTCGCTTGGCACGACAAAAATGTGCCGGTAGTTATTCGGTAAAATACCGGCGCCATCTTGCTGATAATACGTCCGTTCAATCACCCGTGCTGGCGCCGCCCATTGCGCTTTTTCTGGCTTTTTCGGCTTCTGAATGGCTTTTTCAAACGCGCTCTTTTCGGCCGGCACGGTCATGCTGAAAGCAATATGCTGACCATCAGGTGACCACGAAAATTGGCTGGGCGAGGCTTGCACTTTGGTGACTTGTGCGACAGTTTGTGTCGAGACCCAGTACACGTGGATCTGATTTTGACCACCGCGGTTTGAGCTGAAGGCTAAACGCGAACTATCGGCCGACCAACTTGGATTACCATAGCTAAAGTTATCTGCAAACAGCGGGGTGTGTTGGCCGCTGGCAACATCCAGTAACCACAAGCCACGCTGGGTATTATCGGTCATCACATCAAAACTATTGCGCACGTAGGCAATGTACTTACCATTGGGCGATATCTGCACATCGTTGGCAAATTCCAACTGGAAGATATCCTCGGCCTGCAATGGCTTTAACGGTGTTTGCTGCTGACTCTCAGTGCTGACGGCTGCTGCGCTGAAGCTAACAACAGATACGCCCAATAACAGTGCTATTGTAGTGGCTAATCGCATAGGATCCTCGTACCAAAGTGAAGCAAATTGTTAAAGCGGTTCTATCACGGGTATGCTTGCGGATACAATGAATTCAGACCAAGCTGACAAAAAATCAGAGGAATAGCTAATGCGTGCTAGTCGAGTCTATAGTCTTGCTTTGTTATGTGTGGGTGCCACCACCCTGGTTTTAGGTGCTTGCCAACCGGCGTTGCAGGAACCTGTAGCCGCACTCACGCCAGTGACTGCCATCAGCGACGTCACCATTGTCGATTTTGATGGCCGCCGCGCACAGTTAATTCCGGGCCAAACGGTATTGGTTGAGGGCGACCGTATTACCGCGGTCGGCAGCAACCTCGAAATACCCGCGCATGCCACCGATATCATTGGCACCGAGCAATTCCTACTCGCTGGTTTTACCGAAATGCACGGCCACGTGCCACCGGCCACCAGCTTTGGCCAACTGCCTGAACGCTATTTAGATGACGTGTTATTTTTGTACGTAGCCAATGGCGTAACCACTGTGCGCGGCATGCTCGGCTACCCGCATCAACTGCAACTGAAACAAGATATTGCCGACGGCAGCCGCGTTGGTCCAACTCTGTATTTAGCTGGGCCAAGCTTTAGCGGTAACTCCATTGAATCTGTTGAGCAAGCCACGCAACGGGTGATCGATCAGCGCGACCAAGGTTGGGACCTGCTGAAGATTCATCCAGGCCTCACCTTGGAGCAATACCAAGCACTGGCAACCACCGCCGCTGCCGCTGATATGGATTTTGCCGGGCACGTGCCCGCCGCCGTTGGGCTAGAGAATGCCTTAGCGGCCGGTCAACGTACCGTCGATCATTTAGATGGTTACTTAGAGCATGTCGATGCCCTACAACGCCCGATTACCGCTGCCGAAATCAATCAATTGGTAGAGCTTAGCCTACGCCATGGTGTGACCATTGTGCCCACCCAAGCGCTATGGCAAACCTTGATTGGTGCCGGTGATGCCGATGCACTGATGAGCTACCCCGAATTAGCGCTGGTGCCGCAACAAGTGCGGCAAGGCTGGTTCGACTTTTTAGCGAGCCCGCGCACCGCCTACTTTAATGAGCTGAATGCGCAACAACAGCAGCAAAACCGCCAACAACTGTTGTTGGCGCTGGTACGCGCTGGGGTGCCAATGGTGTTTGGCACCGATGCACCGCAGCTATTTAGCGTACCGGGTTTTTCGATTCACCGCGAAATCGCCACCTTGCAACAAGCCGGCTTAGGCATTGATGAGATTATCTACAGTGCTACCATAGCGGCCGGCGATTATTTTGCCGAACAAGACCAGTTTGGTCGTATTGCTGTGGGTGCGCGTGCGGACTTCATGCTGCTGCCTGGTAACCCACTGACTGATGCCAGCGCCATTGAGCGGCTTGAGGGTGTCATGCTGCGCGGACAATGGCTGGACCGCGGAACCATCGATGCGCGCTTAGCCGAAATTCAAGCGGCTTACCAACAACCCATAGGTAACTGATATGCCTTGTTTCTCGACCACGCGCTGGCTACAGCGCCTTGTTGCGGCGCTCTGCGTACTGCCAGCATTTGCCCAAGCGCAAGTGGCCAGTGCGGTTGTTGAACAGCCACAATTACGCGCACAACTCCTGAGTGAAGTGTCGCAGGTGGCTGCCGGTGAGCCGTTTACGGTCGCCGTTAAGTTGATGCCCGATGCCGGCTGGCACACCTATTGGATCAATCCTGGTGACTCGGGCCTAGCCACCACGCTCGACTGGCAGCTGCCAACTGGGAGCACGGCTGGGGCCATTCAATGGCCAGTGGCAGAAAAATTCCGCATTGGTCCGTTGGCAAATTATGGCTTTGCTGGCGACACCTACTTACTGACCGATATCACGCTACCGGCTGATTATGCCGGTACTGAGGTTGAGCTGGCGGTACGCGCCGATTGGTTGGTCTGCGAAGATTACTGTATTCCGGGTTTTGCTGAATTCGCCGTGAGCCTGCCGGTCGCTGATTCGGCGATGCTTGAGCCAAGTCATCGCCAAGCATTTGCTGAAGCCCGCGCCAAGCAGCCAGAGCACGCCGACTGGCCAGCAGCGTTTGACATTCAAGCCAAGCAAGTGACTATCGCGGTACAACATGCTGAAGCCGCCGCCATGGCCAGCAATGCCAGTTTTTACGCCTTCGTTGGTGCTGGCGAGCTGGTCGAGCACGCCACCGATGGCACAATTTTCGTCAGCGATGACACAGTTTTTATTCAACGCCCACAGAATACCTTCTTCAGCACCGTTGCCGAGCAAATCCCGCTGCTCTTAGTCACCGACCAACGCGCCGTCCTCATCAGCGCCAACCAACAAGCTAAGGGGCAGGCACTTAACGTTAAGGGGCAGGCACTCAGCACCAGTGCTAAAGTTCCTGCCCCTTTAGCGAGCTTACCACTGATGCTGCTGTTCGCGGTGCTGGGCGGTCTACTGCTTAACCTGATGCCCTGCGTATTCCCGGTGCTATCGCTAAAAGCCCTAAGCCTCGCCAGTAGCGGCGATAGTCGCAAAGCCCATGCTCTATGGTACAGCGCCGGAGTGATCCTCACCTTCCTCGCTATCGCTGGCTTATTGTTAACGCTGCGTGCTAGTGGTGCGGCTCTCGGCTGGGGCTTCCAGCTACAAAACCCGTGGCTGATTGCCGCCATGAGCTTATTGTTTGTCGCCATTGGTTTGAATTTAAGCGGCGTGTACCAGGTCGCCACGCGGCTGATGAGCATCGGCAGTAGCCAGCAACCTGAGCAAGGTGCTCGCGGCTCATTCGCCACCGGCGTTTTAGCGGTGATCGTATCCAGCCCCTGTACCGCGCCCTTTATGGGTGTTGCCCTGGGGTTTGCCATTGTGCAACCGGCCGCTGTGGCACTGGCGGTATTCGCCGCGCTCGGGTTCGGCTTAGCGCTGCCATTCTTGCTGATTGCTTGGCTACCCGCCTTAGCCAAGCGCCTACCGCGCCCCGGCCTATGGATGGAGCGTTTCAAACAATGGATGGCCGTACCCATGTACCTCACCGCAGTGTGGTTAAGCTGGGTGTTTGGCCGCCAAACTGGCGTTGATAGCATGGCGCTGTTACTCATAGCCACGGTGCTCCTCAGTACCATGCTGTGGTGGTTGGGGCTGCGCCAAATGCAGCCACGGCCAAGTATTAGTGGCGGGTTACTGACTCTAGCGCTATTGAGCCTCTGTTTACTGAGCGTTGCGGCAGCGCTGCGCTTCGCCACAGCACCTAGCAGCAACACCGCAGCAACTGCCGAGCAACCGTGGCAGATATGGAGCGCCGCGAAACTGGCAGAATTACAACAACTCGGTCAGCCAGTATTCGTCAATATGACCGCCGACTGGTGCATCACCTGCTTAGCCAACGAAAAAGTAGCGCTGGATACCGATGCCACGCGGGCGCTGTTTGAACAACATAACATTGCTTATCTCAAAGGTGATTGGACCCTACAAGACCCGGCTATCACCGCCTATTTGGGCCAATTTTCACGCAATGGCGTACCTTTGTATGTACTGTATTGGCCGGGCCACGAACCGCAAGTACTGCCACAACTATTAACACCGGCGATCGTGCGCGATTACATCACGCAGTTGGCGTCGCCTTCACCATCTTTATGAGGACATGACTATGTTGAAACAACTAATGACCTTGGTAGCGGCTGTGTTAATCAGCACCAGCGTGTGGGCGTCACCCGAAATCGGCCAACCAGCCCCAGCTTTTAGTGTGATTGATAGCAAAGGCATCACCCACAGCCTGAGCGATTTTGCCGGCAAAACGGTGGTGCTGGAGTGGACTAACCACGATTGTCCGTTCGTGAAAAAGCACTATGAAACCGACAACATGCAAAGCCTACAACGGGAGATGACCGGGCAAGACGTGGTGTGGCTCAGTGTTATTTCATCAGCCCCGGGCACCCAAGGTTTTGTCTCACCTGCGCAGGCCGACCAACTCACTGCTGATCGTAACGCCGCGCCCACTGCGGTACTGCTCGACAGCGACGGCGTGATGGGTCGTGCCTATGATGCGCGCGTTACCCCGCACATGTACGTGATTGATAGCAGCGGAGTGCTGCGCTATGCCGGTGGTATCGATAGCTTGCCAACCGCCAAACATGAAGACGTGGCCAAAGCCGACCCGTACTTTGCCACCGCAGCACGCGCAGTAGTAGCTGGCCAGCCAGTGGAGCGCAGTGTCAGTCGCCCCTATGGTTGTACCGTGAAGTACGCGGATTAATATGACGCCACTGATGCCGCCACTGATACAGCAGGTGACTGGCCCAACGGTGCTGGTCGACCGCCACAAAGCCAGCGCTAATATTGCTACCATGCAGGCCACTGCGGCGGCCGCCGGAGTAAGCCTGCGGCCGCACTTCAAAACCCATCAGTCGGTCACCATTGGTGCTTGGTTCGGTGCGCCCGACGACACCGCCATTGCGGTGTCGTCTATGGTGATGGCGCAGCGCTTTGCCGCCGCTGGTTGGCGCGATATTTTACTCGCTATACCACTGAACCCTGGCGCCAGCGTGCAGTACAATGAGCTGGCCAAAACCATCAAGCTCGGCCTCACCATTGAGCATGAAGACGCCCTAGTTACCATTGCCGCCTTACACGCGCCAGTTGATGTGTATATCGAACTTGATGCCGGCTATGGTCGTACCGGCATTGCGGTAGCGCAAGCAGCGCGAATTGATGCCTTGTTACACCGCGCTCGGCACACCCACAACGTACGCCAATTGGGCTTATTACTGCATGCTGGCAATAGCTACAGCAGTCAAGGTGACGAAGCTATTGCCGCAGTGCATCAGCACAGTTTGCAGGCGCTACAACAGTTGCTGCAGCAGCTCAGCTTTGACCATAGCCAACTCATCATCAGCGTCGGCGATACGCCAACCTGTAGCCGTATGACGGCGTTCCCCGGTGCCACTGAGATTCGCCCTGGTAACTATGTGTTCTATGACCTCATGCAACAACAAATAGGCGCCTGCGATTGGTCTCAGGTTGCACTAGCCGTTGCTTGCCCAGTGATTGCACGCTATCCAGAACGCGGCGAAGTGGTGGTGCATGGTGGCGCGGTGCATTTTAGCAAAGATTTTGTCCGGCTCGATGGGCAGTCGGTGTATGGTCAGGTCATGCAGACTGATGGCCATGGCTGGACCACACCACTCGCTGGCGCTCAGTTAATTGCGGTATCGCAAGAACACGGCAAAATACGTATGTCTGCCGAACAGATCGCGCAACTACGCTTGGGAGATGTGTTAGTGATTGTGCCAGCGCATTCATGCTTAGTGATGGACGCCAGCCAAGGGCAGTGCCAGGTCATCAACTGATCTGGCACCACCTCATACGACTATTCTGCCGCTTCTGCAGAATACAACTTAACCCACTCAGTCAGTAACCGCACACCGTAGCCGTTCGCACCTGCTGGCGCTAAACCACCGCCGCTTTCACTGAATGCGCTGCCGGCCATATCGATATGGATCCACGGCGTATCTTTGGCGAAATGCTGCAAAAACAATGCACCTGCTTGGGCACCGGGTGAACCGGTGTTTTTGATATCCGCTAAATGGCTACGAATCGGGTTGTTATATGGCCCCAGTGGCAATTGCCAAACAATCTCTCCAGTGGTTTTACCGGCTGCGGTCATGCTGTCAACCAAGTCGGCATGCTCACTAAAAATCGCTGAATATTCACTGCCTAACGCACCTACTTTTGAGCCGGTGAGCGTAGCGATATCAGCAATTGCCCGCGGTTTGAAGTTTTCCCGCGCATACCAAATGCCGTCGGCCAGAATCAGGCGGCCCTCAGCATCTGTGCTACCCACCTCAATGGTGGTGCCATCGCCCGCTTTGAGCACATCACCGGGTAAAATGGCTTCACCAGAAATCAGGTTATGCGATAACGGCACAACCCCCACAACATTCACCTCAGCTTGCTGACGCGCCAGTGCCAATACCGCACCAATCACCGCGGCACCGCCCGCTTTGTCAGTTTGCATGCGCAAAATTGAGCTACCAGTCGTCTTCAGGTTGTAGCCACCGGTATCAAAGGTATTGCCCTTGCCGACTAAAGCAAGCGGCTGGTCGTCGCTGCCCTCGTAATGCAGCACCAACAAATGGGCTTTATGCTGACTACCCTGACTAACCCCGTACAATGAGCCCATGCCTGCGGCCTGTACTTGCTCAGGGGTTAAAATAGTAACTTTGATACCAGCAGCCTTGGCGGCATTCGCGGCAAGCTCGGCAATGGCCTTGGGATAACCATCACCACCTGGCAGGTTGGTAATATCACGCGCCACAAACACACCCTCGGCAATCGCTAAACTTTGCTGGTATGCATCGCTGGCAACATTCGGTTGCTGTACCTGCCAATAAAAACTTTGGCTTGGCCGCGCTTCAGGCTTGCTCTTATACCGATCAAAGCGGTAATTCCGCAAATCCATACCGTGCGCTAACGCCGCTGCTAACGCGCTATTGGTCGCCGCATCAGTGACTAACCGCGTTTCAATTTGCACCCGCTCGATGCCTTTACTGCTGGCCATTTTAGCCGCCAAGGTCGCACCAAGTAACTCTGCATCAGCCCGGCTCATAGCGCCGTTCTCGCCCACACCCACCAGCCAAACACGGCTATTGGCTAGATTAATTGGCGCCAGCACTTCCACCACTTGTTTGGCTTTACCGGTAAATTCCGCTGTACTAGCGGCGCCCTTAATTTGATTTTTTGAATTACTCGGCCAACTTTCAACCACCGGCTCCTGACCCTCAGGAACTAACACAATCAGCG
>CAYXGO010000012.1:0-19276 GCA_964464575.1 uncultured Pseudomonas sp.
CGAGTGCGGAGCGCGTGGTTGCGCAACTGTACTGCGAATTAGCCGAACTACAAGACAACGTTGAATTCTCAGAAAAATACTACAGCAAAGCGCGTCAGCATGATCCGCGCTGTGCTCGCGCGGCGTTAGCACTTGGGCGCTTGTGGTATAACCAAGCCCAGTACAGCAAAGCCTTAACAATGCTAAGTGGTATTCTAAGCGAAGACCCCGATTTTATCGCTGAGGCGCTACCATTGATAAAAGCATGTTACGTGGCGCTAGACGACGAAGCAGGGCTGATTCATTTCTTGCATCAATGTGTCAAGTTAGCGCACTCAACCAGTGCTGCAGTCATGTTATCTGAACTAGTCGCCCGCGAAAATGGTATTGAGGCGGCAGAACAGTTTGTGCAAAGTACGCTGATTAAAAACCCAACCATGCGTGGGTTTCATCAATTGATGGATTTTCATATCCGTGCAGCTGATGTGGGTAAGGCGCGTGATAGCTTACGTATGCTGCAACGTTTAGTGCAGCAACAAATGCAGCAACGGCCTAAATATCGCTGTCGTCATTGTGGTTTTTCCGGCAGCACCTTGTATTGGCACTGTCCATCGTGTCGTAGTTGGGGGCAAATTAAGCCCATCATTGGTTTAGACGGAGAATAGTAAGGCATGAAATCGCAGGTTTTTGTTGCCCTCGATTACCCTACAGCAGCCGCTGCTTGGCCGTTAATTGATCAGTTAAATCCGCAACAGTGTGGTTTAAAAGTCGGTAAGGAGCTTTTTACTGCAGCAGGGCCAGAATTTGTACGAGCCGTAATTGAACGCGGCTTTAAAGTGTTTCTAGATCTTAAATTCCATGATATCCCCAATACCGTTGCTAAAGCTGTGCGTGCTGCAGCAGAACTGGGTGTGTGGATGGTCAATGTTCATGCCAGCGGTGGTACGCGGATGATGCGTGCTGCCCGAGAGGCATTGGCAGATTTACCACAGCCGCCGTTATTAATTGCGGTCACCGTATTAACCAGTATGTCAGCGGAGGATTTAGCCGAGCTTGGTGTGACCCTTCCGCTGGCTGATCACGTGCAACATCTCGCTGGCTTGGCGGCGCAGAGTGGGCTTGATGGTGTGGTTTGTTCAGCCCATGAAGCGGCGCAGCTAAAAGCACAGTTCGGCAGTAACTTTGTATTAGTAACACCAGGTATACGCCCCAGCGGCTCAGAAGCCAGAGATCAGCGCCGTATCATGACGCCCGAACAAGCTGCAGCGCTTGGTATTGAAGTGCTAGTGATTGGTCGTCCGATAACACAAGCAGCGGATCCCGCCGCGGTCTTACAAGCAATTAACAACACGCTGACAGCATAGTATGCCGTAGCAATTCGCGCTTGCTAGGCGGGCGCGCTACACTTCTTGAACTGCATTACGCAGCTAAACCAAGGAGTCTATTATGTTACGGAAAACCTTCATTATTGCTTCATTACTGTCGCCGTTGTTGGTGGCCGCACCGGTGTCGGCTCAACCACTGCCGCAACCCAGCCCTCAAGCCCAACAAGTGCAAGCCGTCAATTTAAATACGGCCAGTGCTGAACAGTTGGCTATGGGGCTAACTGGTGTCGGGCTGAAGCGCGCCGAGGCCATTGTTGAACTGCGCACCAAGCTAGGCGGTTTCACCGACGTTAATCAGCTGCTGCAAGTCAAAGGCATTGGTCCTCGTATGTTGGAGCTCAATCGCGAGCGCATGCAGCTGTAATGCTTTGGTGGATTAGTCAGTCTGCTGCTCCAGGAGCGCAGCCTTGATAGGTTTGCGATGCAGTAAGTAGGCAAGGACGCCGCTGACTAATCCGCCCACATGCATGACCCACGCTGATTCGCCGTGACTCATTAGATTACCCGTTAATGGACCAGACCAGAATTCAATACTCACCTTAGCAAGCAACAGCAGCACAATAGCTATCATCAATGGCTCACGGCGAAATTTACGTTCAGACCACTCTAACAAAACCCCTTGCATTAATAAGCCATGCAACACGCCGGATAAGCCAACGAACTGTTGTGGCTGACCTAGCAACCAGGTAAATAGGCTGCAACCAACCATAATCAACAGTATCCCGTTGAGCCAGCTACGAACGTCATAGTGGCGCACGAACAACAGGGTTACCATCACCAATGCTGCTAAGTTCAGCCACAAATGGCTACGGCTGAGATGCAACACATGTGCGCTGATCAGTCGCCATGGCTCACTCAAGGCCAAAATACGAGTGAAATCATAGGCAGCTAATAGTTGCGGCTGCTGTTCGGCAAATAAACTAGCCCAAATAGAAATGATGATCAGTAAAAGAGCGCATAAGAGTACTTGATGATGGTTAGACATGAGTCTGATCTCGCGTTTTTACGGTTGCTGTTATGAGTCGGCCTGCCTATGATAGAGTTTTTGCCGAACAAGGGGAATGCACGTGCGCTTGATTAACCTAAGCTTAGTGGTGGTGGCATTAGCCAGTATCATCGGTTGTAGTGAGCAAACCGCCAGCAATGACGTAGTTGCACCAGAGGCTGCGACGGGTTTTGTTGAACGGCAAGGGCAGACCAGCAGTCAGTATATGGTAGCGGCAGCCACCAAGGATGCTGCTGATGCCGGCGCCAAAATATTAGCTCAAGGTGGCACAGCCATTGATGCTGCCGTAGCCGTGCAAGCCATGTTGACACTCACTGAACCGCAATCGAGTGGTATTGGTGGTGGTGCCTTTATTCTCTATTGGGATAACACGGCAAAGCGACTAACCACCATTGATGCGCGCGAACGGGCACCGTTAGCTGCTACGCCAGAATTATTTCTTGATGCCCAAGGGCAACCACCAAAAACCTATTGGGATGCTATTGTAGGTGGCCGCTCGGTGGGCACCCCAGGGGTCTTGAAGGGTTTAGAAATGGCTCATCAACGCTGGGGCAAGGTAGCCTGGTCCGAGCTATTTACTGATACCATTGCATTGGCGGAAACTGGCTTTACTGTATCTCCGCGGTTGCATCAATTATTAGCTATGGATTTTCATCCAGGGCTGCGCAGCATGCAACCCGCCGCTGATTATTTTTACCCCAATGGTGAGCCGTTGCAGGCCGGGCAATTACGCCCAAACCCAGAATACGCAGGGGTGTTAAAGCGTGTTGCTGCCGAGGGTACCAGCGCTTTTTATAGCGGCGATATTGCCGAAGCCATGGTTCAGGCGGTGCAAACCAGTGCTATTAGTCCGGGGCTATTGAGCCTGGCTGATTTAGCTGAGTATGAAGCTCTAGAGCGTGAGCCGATTTGTGCTGCCTATCGCACTGTGTATGAAATTTGCAGTATGGGGCCGCCCAGTTCGGGTGGTATTACCGTGGTACAAATGTTGGGCATTTTGGAGCATACGCCAATTGCCGATACTGAACCAATGAGCGTTGATGCCGTGCATTATTTTACCCAAGCAGCACGATTAGCCTACGCTGATCGCAATCGCTATATCGGTGATGCTGACTATGTTGAAGTGCCGGTAGCACAGATGCTTGATAAAGAATATTTGCGTCAGCGCGCACAGTTAATTGGCGATAGTGATATGGGTAAAGCGCAGCCAGGTGAGTTTGGCTTACTGGCACGCGCTGACGATCAAGCACTAGAAATTCCAAGTACCAGTCATTTTGCCATTATTGATAGTTATGGCAATGCGGTCTCTATGACCACCACTATTGAAATGGGCTTTGGTTCAGGAGTGATGGTGAATGGTTATTTGTTGAATAACCAATTGACCGATTTTAGCTTAGTTCCTGAGGTGGATGGTCGGTTGGTGGCTAATCGGGTTGAGGCCGGTAAGCGCCCGCGCAGTTCTATGTCACCCACCATTGTGTTCAATAATGAAACGCAGCAGGTGATGCATGTAGTTGGCTCACCCGGTGGTCCAAATATTATTAACTACGTAGCACAAACGTTGGTGGCGGTGTTGGATTGGGAGCTGGATATGCAAGCGGCGATGGCCTTACCGCATGTCACCAACTTGAATAATTTTACCTCGCTGGAGCAGAGCACCACCATTACTGAGCTGCAACAGGCATTAGAACAAAAAGGCCACGAAGTTCGAGTTCGTGACCTGAATAGTGGTTTGCATGGTATTAGTGTGTTGCCCGATGGACGCTTATTTGGCGGCGCTGATCCGCGCCGTGAAGGCGCTGCAGTCGGTTATTATTCGAGTACAGTTAAGTAATGTTGTTAGCCGCGTGCGTACATTTGCTCACGCGGTATAATCTCCATTGGTGCCGAGTTCATACAGTAGCGCAATCCGGTAGGAGCAGGGCCGTCGGTAAACACATGGCCTAAATGCGAGTCAGCATAACGGCTGCGTACTTCAACGCGAGTCATAAACCACGAGCGGTCGGTGCGTTCAACGATGAATTCTGCAGCAATGGGTTTGGTAAAACTTGGCCATCCCGATCCTGATTCGTATTTATCGCGCGAGCTAAACAAGGGCTCACCACTGACGATATCGACATAGATACCATCGCGTTTTTCGTCATTGTACGCGTTTTGAAAGGCACGCTCGGTTTTGTCTTTCTGGGTCACTTGGTACTGCAAATCGGTGAGCTGGCTTTTCAGTGTTTCACTGTCGGGCTTGACAAAGTTGCGCCAGCGATGGCTATCAGCGATGTTTGTTGTGGTGTTGTCAGCAGTCTTTTCGTCAGTCATGTCAGCGTACTCCTCGATAGAATCGTTAAATTGCCGATAATCGACCTGATACTGCTCACCCCAGATGGCTTCAGCGAACTGAAAGCGTCCCGAATTGAAGGTATAGAGCTGATAACGCACCGGGTTCTTTAAATAATAGTCCTGATGGTAGTCTTCGGCAGGGTAGAAGCTGTCAAACGCCGTCACTTCTAGCACAATCGGCTTATCGTATCGTCCAGATGCCTCTAATGCGGCGATCTCGGTCAAGGCAATTTGCCGTTCTCGCTGGTTGTGATAAAAGATACCTGGCCGATACTGCTTGCCACGATCATAGAATTGACCGTCAGCATCGGTTGGGTCCATCATCCGCCATAACGCTTGAATCAGCCCAGTGTAGGTCACCACTTGTGGGTCGTAATATACCTGTACGGCTTCGGTATGACCGGTTAAGCCGCCGGCGACTTGTTCGTAGCGAGGATTTTGCTCGCTACCGCCGGTATATCCGGAAATAACTTGGCTAACGCCCGGCACCTCCTCAAAGGCTTTCTCGACACACCAAAAGCAGCCACCAGCAAAGGTAGCAATACGAACTTCATTAGCTACGACCGGTGTTGCTTTGGTGGTAGCGGCTTGTGACCACACCATCAGGGCAGCCACTAGAACACCAACAATCACTAACCAACGATAGCGCATTGCTAACACCTCGACCTACAGAGCTTGTTCTAACGCCGCCAAATAGGCACGAATACGCTTGGCGTTAACGCCCACATCACTACGACCAACCCGCGATTTACTGCGCACATCCACTGCACTTCCGTTGTCAGTAGGTGCAATGCGGATCACCACATCATCTTTAAAACCAAACCAAGTGGTGGTATCGGTCGCTTCAATACGACCCTCGGTGGCGTCACTGGCGACCAATTCCCAACCCATATCAGCAACCACCTGCAGGGCTTGCTGATAAACTTGCTCAACACTGGCAGTGGTGTTCCAAGTGGTTAAGTCTGGATAGGCCTTACGTTGTTGTTCAGCGCTTTCTTCACCAGCGAATTCAACCGGATTTGGTGCATTGGCGCGAAGCGGGGCAATGGCCACGAAGGGTGGTGGATTGCTCAAATCGGTGCTGATGTCATGAATAGGTGGAACACTGCGTGCCGTTTGCAATTGCAGGTATGGCAGCATAAAGCTGACACCTGCCGCAATTACCGCTAGCCCAACTAGCATGCTTGAGGGAGCATTGTTAGCCGGTTTAAGCGCTTGCCATATCAGTACAATCAGGCCGACTACGGCGGCGCCGGCACCAATGTAGGCGGCCCAACGTAACATCAGAAATGCCGTGCCAAGCTCAGCCACGCCAGCCTGATAAAGCGGACCCGAGATAGCGAGTGTGAGCAGGGCGAGAAATCCGGCGGCAATAGCCAAATAGCTGAGTAATTTGCGCATAAATAAGAACCTTAAGTGGATTATGTTTGAAAGTACGTGATGGCTGCTGCGGTAGATCAGTACCATCGTGCATAGTAATGAACAAAATAGTCTAAATAGCAGTAGTATAGTTGGTATAAATCCGACATATCATAGTAGTACAAACTGTCACAAATAGCGCCTTAGGATCTCACATGCCCAAACAATTGAATCGTTCACCGCTGGCCGCAAGTTTATTAGCTCTGCTAGCAGCGCCCATCAGTGCAGCGCAACAGGTACCAGTTGATAGTCATGATCAACAGCCGAAAACCGCAGTCGAGGTGATTGAAGTGCGCGGTGAGCGCCAACAAGGGTTGCAACTATCACCGAAGGATCAACCAACCAGCTCGCTCTTTGGTGGTCAACAAGCATTGGCTGACTTAGCGCGTTCGGTTACCCCCATTAGCGCTGATTTAATTGCCGCATCAGCTATCAGTGACTTACATGATGTTGCCAAAGTGGCGCCAAATAGTTTTGCAGCGGCTGGCTTTGGCGCGCCGAGCTTGCCGACTATTCGTGGGCAATTGGGTGAAGTGTTGCAGAATGGCATGCGGCGTCAAGGTGGCAATAACGGACTCGGTTTACCGCTAAGTTTTAATAGTGTCGGGCAACTTGATGTGGTGCGTGGTGTACCACCGGTGATGTTGGGATCAACCCAGCGCACCGGCGGTTTTGTCAATCTGCAAGCCAAACGTGCTGATCTCAGCGCCGATCAGACTCGTGCCGAGGTGCAGTTGGGGCGTTGGGATACCTATCGTGCGCAGCTCGATCACAGCGTTGTTGTCAATCCAGGTGAGCAGGGTGTGCGGGTTAGTGTCGAAGCAATGCGCGAGAACAGTTTTTACGACTATTCTGAGTTCAGCAGTGATAGCTTGTTTATCACCCACCGTTGGCTGCCTGACGCGCAGTCTGAATTGAATCTCTATGCTGAATTTTATCAGGTTGATTGGACTGATAACGCAGGTTTCAATCGACCGACACAAGCGCTAATTGATGACGGCTTATATTTACAGGGGCAGGGCCAACAACCCAATGGCTCGAATGTTCCGGGCGCTTTTGCATTAGTAGCGCCGACAGGCTTAATTGAACTCCCACGAAATCAGGTTTACACCGATCCAGAAGACATTAATCATGCGCAAACTTGGCTATTTTATGGCGATTATCAGCGCCAATTAGGCAACGACTGGAGTTATCGCCATGATTTTATGCTGCAACACCTACAACGCGAAGAGATAGCCCAGAATAGTTTTGTCGAAATTGTCGATGGTGCAACCACCTTTGAAAGCCGTTCAACCTGGCAACGCGATTGGCAGAGTGACAGTAGCAGCTGGTTTGGCGGTAGTCTTCGTTACCATGATGTGTTGGGTTTCAGCCAATTCACCACGGAAGCCGACCTGCCGGTTGACCTGAGTGGACCATTGAGTAACCGGCGTATTCCATTAACCTCTGCACAACAAGCGCGGTTAGTGGAGTTGCGCCCAGGTGTCTATGTATCACCCGGCAGTCAATATGATACCAACGGCGATGGCGTTGGTGATTTTAACGTATCGGATACCACCGATTCACGTAGTTATCAGCTCGGCTTATTTGCTCAGCATCGCCAGCAACTCACAGCAGCATGGACACTAGAGGCCGGCGTCCGAGCGGATTGGTATGAAGTTGAGGCGCGCGATCCTATTGCTCCAGCGGGGATTATTGCTGCAGCTGATACCCATCAAGATGTGTTGTACGGTATTCAGGCCAGCCTGAGTTACAAATTAACTGATGACCAACGTCTCTATGCCAGTAGTAATTATACCGAATCGACCTCAAACAGTATGGCAGGTGGCACGGTGCTTGGTGCTGACCAGCGTATTAACCCACTGAATTTCGCCACCGAAAATGAGGCTTATGAAGTTGGCTATAAATATGCACCAGTCGGCAGCGCCTGGTATGCCGATGTGAATTGGTTCTATCAAACTCGCAGCTTACGTAACCGCGATGGGTCCAACTCAGGTATCAAAACCCAAGGCCTAGAAAGCCAATTGTTTTATCAAGCCGAACAGTTGTGGTTTAGTGCGGGCTACAGCTATTTGTCAGCCCGCTTTGATAATTCAGCGGCGTTTCAAGATGCGCGTACTGTGTATGACGCATTTGATACCTCGCGCCCTGATTTAGTCGAGGGAACCGGCGTTGGTGCGCCAAATTTTGCGGCATTTCCAGAGTCATCCATGCGGTTACAAGGGTTGCCCGACCATCAACTTAGTATTGCTGGCGGTTTTGATATAGGTGCTGATATCGAGATAGGTGGTCAAGTGAGCTATCATGGTGACTATAAGCTCGACTTTTTAAATACTGTCAGAATTCGTGAACAGCACACGATCAATGTATTCGCGCAATGGCAGCCGACTGTAGCATGGAGCGCACGCCTAGATGTGTTTAACCTAACTAACCAAGACAATTGGTCGCCGGTATTCGAGGGCGGCTATTTCGGTGCCACCTTAGTTTTCCCTGAATTACCTCGGCATGCTAAGTTGACCTTTAGTTACAATTTTTAGACCCAAGGCGTTGTGAAGCAGAGCCTAACGCAAGGAGAATGACGTGAAGTGGGGCAAATTATTGGTTATTGCGGTACTACTAGCGCTGCTGGTCGTGGTTTACCAGCAACAGTGGCATCTGTATTTATCACTCGACCAGCTGAAAGCGCAGCAACAACAATTAGCGCAATGGCATAACCAGCATTTCGTCGCTTTATTTGTCGGCTACTTACTGGTGTATGTTGCAGTGACGGCTTTATCCATTCCCGGTGCGGTGATTCTAACCTTAGGGAGTGGAGCGTTATTCGGTTTGGGTTGGGGTTTATTGCTGGCTTCGTTTGCCTCTACTCTGGGTGCCTTTTTAGCCTTCTTGAGTGCTCGTTATGTGTTGCGTGATAGCCTTGAAAAGCGTTTTGGCGAGCGCCTACAACAGGTGAATGCAGGCATTGACCGCGATGGAGCCTGGTACTTACTGACCTTGCGTTTGGTGCCGCTGTTTCCGTTTTGGATGATCAACTTAGTAATGGGGCTCACGCGGATGTCGGCCTGGCGCTTTTATTGGGTTAGTCAGCTAGGCATGTTAGCCGGCACTGCGGTGTTTGTGAACGCCGGTACCCAGCTCGCGCAAGTGGAGCAGGTGAGTGACATTCTATCCGGGCAGCTGTTGTTGAGTTTTGTGCTCCTAGGGCTATTCCCGCTTCTGGCCAAGCAGATCGTTGCCTGGCTCAAGGCGCGCCGAGTTTATAAAGGTTGGCAACGGCCGCGGCAGTTTGATGACAATCTGTTGGTGATAGGCGCTGGCTCAGGCGGCTTAGTGAGTGCTTATATTGCTGCAGCAGTGAAAGCCAAGGTGACCTTGGTGGAACAGCATGCCATGGGCGGTGATTGTTTGAATACCGGTTGTGTTCCGTCCAAAGCCCTGTTGCATATCGCTCATGGCCGTAAACAAGCCAATGCCCTCAATCAGCATGGCGTTGCGGTGACTGTTGGTGCGGTGGATTTCAAAGCTGTGATGGCATCGGTGCGGCAGGTGATCACCGCCATTGAACCGCATGATTCGGTGGAGCGCTATAGTAGTTTAGGCGTGAACGTAATGCTTGGTAAAGCGCGTTTGCTGAGCCCGTGGCAGGTGGAGATCACCGATGCCCAAGGGCAGGTGACCCAGCGCAGTGCGCGGACCATTATCCTAGCCACCGGAGCGCGACCCCTACTGCCAGCGATTCCCGGTCTTGCCGAAAGCAACTGGGTCAGCTCAGATACCATTTGGCAACTCACCGAGTTACCGCAGCGTTTAACGGTATTGGGAGGCGGGCCGATTGGCGTAGAGCTGGCGCAAGCCTTTGCGCGGTTAGGTAGCCAAGTGACCGTGGTGGAAGCTTTACCACAACTGCTACCCCGCGAAGATGGCGATGCCGCCGAGTTGGTACAACGGCAATTGCAGACCGATGGCGTTACCGTGTTTACCAGCCACAAAGCGGTGAAAGTCACCCAGCACAATGGCACGCAGCAGGTGCATATTGTTGCCGCTGAACAAGCGCCGTTAACCGTAACTGCCGATCTTATTTTGGTGGCCTTAGGGCGTCAGCCTCGCTTAGATGGCTATGGCTTGCAAGAACTTGGGGTAGAAACTAATAAAACCATTACTACTAACGAATTTTTGCGGACCAACTTCGCCAATATTTATGCTGTAGGTGATGTTGCCGGACCGTTCCAATTAACCCACGCCGCCAGTCATCAGGCTTGGTATGCAGCGGTTAATGCATTATTCAGCCCATTGAAAAAGTTTAAAGTCGATTATCGGGTGATGCCTGCTGCGACCTTCTGTGAACCTGAAGTGGCGCGGGTTGGGCTGAACGAGAAGGAAGCCGAGCAACAGGGTGTCGCAGTTGAGGTGACTCGTTATGATATTGATGATCTGGACCGAGCTATCGCGGACCAGAAGCGTTTCGGTTGGGTAAAGGTGTTGACTAAGCCGGGTAGCGATAAAATTTTGGGGGTAACCATTGTTGGTGCCCAAGCCGGTGATTTGCTGGCAGAGTTTGTACTGGCCATGAAACATGGCATTGGTTTGAATAAGTTACTGGGTACCATTCATATTTACCCGACTATGGCCGAAGCCAACAAGTATGCGGCTGGGGTATGGAAGCGCGCACATGCGCCACAACGCGTGCTGGCTTGGTTGGAACGCTTTCATGGCTGGCGGCGCTGATGAGAGTATGGCTGCTTGGCATGATGTTGAGTGTGCAACAGGTGTACTTTCATGCCTGGGGCGGCTCGGATGAAGTGAACCAATATGTGCGTTGGGCGCAGCAACAACTGGCCCAGCAAGATATTGAGCTGGTGCATGTAAAAGTTGCTGATATCAGCGAAACAGTGACCTTACTGTTACGTGAAAACCAACAGCAGCAACAAGCCAGTGCGGTCGATTTATTGTGGCTCAACGGTGAGAACTTTCACGCGTTAAAAGCAGCCGGAGCATTGCGCGGAGAGCTGTCGCAGGCGGTTGCAAATAGTGCCTTGCTGGACCCAACACTGGGCTGGCAAACCGATTTTGGCATTGCTACCGATGACTATGAGCTACCGTGGGGCGTCGGGCAATTTCATCTATTTATCCGTAATTCGCAAACATCAACGAGCATGACGCCGGCGCAGTTTTTGACACTGGCACAGAGTAAACCGGGGCGGCTGAGCTATCCCAAACCACCAGAATTTCATGGCACCACCTTTCTAAAACTATTGCTACTAGAACTCAATCAGCATAATGCGGCGCTTTATCAACCACCGCAGACGCAACAGCAACAGCTGTTATTGGCGCCGCTATGGGCTTATTTAGACCAATTACACCCGCTATTATGGCGCGGTGCAAAGGAGTTTCCAGTCAGTGCGGCACAGCAACAGCAGCTATTAGCCAATGGCGTTTTAGATAATGCTGTAAGTTTTAACCCCTCGGAGCTATTCAATGCCCAACGTGCTCAGCGGTTACCGCCAGGTATTGCACCGTTATTGATTGGTGAGCGGGCGATCACCAATAGCCATTATCTCGCTGTTCCTAAAGCTGCAGCTAACAGTGAAGGCGCCCTTAAGGTAATAAATTTCATGCTCAGCGAGGTCGCACAGCAGCGTAAGCAAGCCGCTGACGGTTGGGGTGATACTGCGGTCATTCGCTTCCAACAACGCTCGTATCAACCTGACTTATTTCCGCCACAAGCCGAGCCCCATGTGGGCTGGGTGCAATTACTTGAACAACAATGGCTCGAGCGTTATCAACAATGAGTAATCGCTTGTCGTGGCGGGGCGCTGTTGCACTGATGCTGCTGAGCGCACCATGGCTGCTATTGCTCACTTATAGTGCGAATCAACTTGCGCCGAATACACAATTGTTCAGTTCATGGCTAAGTTATCCTGGGCTTGGGGAGATGATTGGTCAGACTGTTACGGTTGGCCTAGTGGTGTTGTTGGTGGCGCTATTGGTGGTGCTCAGTAGCCAGCCACTGCGCGCCTACAGCGGCTGGTTGGTGCAAGTTATTGCGCTACCACATTTGGCCTTTGCGATTGGCTTATTGTGGCTCTTTGCCCCCTATGGCTGGTTATGGCGCCTAGTGCCTGACGCGTTGCATAGCAGTGTGTTTGACCGTCAGCAGTTGCTCAGTTTTATCATTATACTGTTAGCAAAAGAAATTCCATTTTTGTGGCTGATGAGCCAGCGCGCGCTGGCGCAAATGCCTTGGCAACGCTGGTTATTGGTCGGGCAGAGCCTCGGTTATAGTCGCCAGCGCAGTTGGTGGTTGCTGGTGATGCCAGAACTACTGAGGCGTATGCGCTTACCACTGATGATTGTGTTGGTTTACAGCCTGAGTGTGGTTGATGTAGCGCTCATAGCAGCGGCGCAGACGCCACCACCGCTGGCTGTGCAAGTACTGCAATGGCAGCTTGATGCGCAGCCCGCTAGTCAGCAATTTGCCGCGTATGGGGCATTGACACTACTGCTGTTAGCCGTTGTTGCTGCATTTGTGGTGTTGTTGCAAGAACGGCTGATCCGCGCTGTGTTTTTGCCGCGCCTTGGTAACTTCGCGCTGCGCTTACCTTGGCAAGCGCTGGTTAGCGTTATCGGGCTGGCGGCAGCCTTCGCTATTGCCGCACAAAGTATCGCTGTTGGCTGGTTTTATCCAGAATTATGGCCAACTAGCTGGAGTGTGGAGCGCTGGCAGCAGGAAATATCGCAACTACTGCCGTTGTTTGCGCAAAGTGCCGGTATTGCTGCAGTGGTGGCCAGTGTCAGTCTTATCTGGGTGGTACTGTTGTTAGAATGGCGCCGCCGCCATGGGGTGTTCGGCTTGAGCGCCTGGTTATTGCTGCCGCTGTTAGTACCGCAACTCACGCTGTTATTGGCCTGGCAAGAGCTGTTTGCGGTGTTTACCAGTGGTGGCCTGCCGTGGCGCTATGCGCTTGCAGTTATTTTGGTGCAGGTCCCCTTCAGTGCAGCTTATGTGTATTTGATTTTAGCACCGGCAGAACAGCGCTTTGAGCAACGTTATCTGACCACCATGCAAAGCTTCGGTTATGGCTTTTGGCGCAGCTGGTGGCTGACTAAACGATCATTATTACAACAGCCCTTGCTATTGGCCTGGGTATTTGCAGCGCTGGTTAGCATGGCACAGTATTTACCCATAGTTCTGTTTGGTGGCGGCCGTTGGCCTACCTTGACCAGTGAATTAGTCGCTGTGAGTAGCGGTGCGAATAGTCAATTAATGGCGATTTATGCGGTCAGTCAGTGGTTGCTGGCACTCTTATTGTTGCTGGTATTGGCATGGCCGCAACAGGCTGTTGAAGGAGAACAACAATGAGTATCACGCAACTTCGCCTTAGTGCAGCGCAATTGCACCTAGCAGGGCAGCAGATAAATCTACCTGAGCTTAGCTTGGGTTGCGGCGAAATATTGGCGGTGATAGGGCCGAGTGGTTGCGGCAAATCAAGCTGGTTACGCTGGCTATTAGGCGACCAGCAGCCGCATATGCAGGTCAATGGCACGATAGAACTCGGCGGCAACGACATCACCACATGGCCGATTGAGCAACGTGGTATCGGTATTGTGTGGCAGGATTTCTTACTGGTTCCGCATTTAAGCGTACAGGAAAATTTGCGCTTAGCGCTGCCAAAAGCACTGCGTTGCCAGTCACGTCAGGTGCAACAGCAGGTGATTTTTGAGCGTTTGCAGCAAGTCGAGTTAGGCGCCTTGGCGCAGCAACCGGTGACTGCGCTCAGTGGTGGTCAGCGCGCACGAATCGCCTTATTGCGGGCACTTATTAATGAACCTCGTTTAGTATTATTGGATGAACCCTTCGCCGCGCTCGATAGTCAGTTACGTCAGCGTATTCGGCAGTGGACCTTTGCCACCTTAGCGCAAACCGCGACAAGTGCCATTATTGTCAGTCATGACAGCGCCGACTTTCCAGCGAGATGCAGCCAGTTACATTGGCCGCAAGGAGCAAACTATGATTGACCCATGGTGGATCAAGCAACTGCGACAACCACTTAAGCGCGCAGCGCAGCTTGCGGTGAAGCTGAGGATTAGCGCTAACCAAGTGACCATAGCTAGTTTTCTGATCGGCATGCTGGCAGTGCCCGCGCTGGCGTTTGAACAGTACTATCTAGCGCTTGTGGCGATTCTGTTGAATCGCATCGGTGACGGCCTTGACGGTGCGATAGCCCGCATCAACGGCACCACTGACGCGGGGGGCTACTTAGACATTAGCTTAGATTTTATCTTCTATTCGGCAGTGCCATTTGGCTTTCTGTTGGCTGACCCAACCCAAAATGGAGTGGCTGCAGGCTTACTGATGCTGACGTTTATGGGGACTGGGGCAACATTTTTAGCGTTTGCGGCCATCGCGGCAAAGCGCGGTTTAGCGAACCCTAATTATCCGAATAAATCCTTGCACTACTTAGGCGGCTTAACCGAAGGCTTCGAAACTATTGCAGTATTTGTAGTGATCTGTGTACTACCGCAGCTTTTTGTCGAGTTCGCTTATGGCTTCGCGTTGTTATGTTGGATCACTGCGCTGAGCCGCTTGTACGCTGGTTATCGTACCTTAGGATGAGCCGGGTCGTCAGCAGATTGAGTCTGCGCTTTGGCAGCTTGAAACGGGATCATCAGCATGCCACTGAGTCGAGTGGTTTGGTGGCTGTTGGGATAATCGCTGAGACCTATTTGCAGCGCATCCGGTCCGGCCGCCGCTTGTTCGGTGTAGCTGTTAAATAAGCGGTCCCACAGTGACAAATTGAAGCTGTAATTACTGTTGGTTTCCGCCACCACTTGACTGTGGTGAATGCGATGCATGTCTTGGGTAACGATCAGATAGCGCAGCGGTCGCTCTAGCCAGGTGGGCAAGGCCACATTGCCATGGTTGAACAGCGAAGTGGCATTGAGCACGACTTCAAATACAATCACTGCCCATAGCGGCACGCCTAACAATACCACCACCGCCATTTTAATCAGCATACTGAGGATGATTTCAAGCGGGTGAAAACGTAGGCCGGTACTGCTATCGAAGTCGGGGTCGGCATGGTGCACGCGATGCAGACGCCACAGCCAAGGTACTGCGTGAAAAAACCGATGTTGCCAATAAATGGTCAGATCAAGCAGGAGAATACTGGCGGCAAAGGCGAGCCAGCTAGGGGCGTTGAGCCAATACCACAGGCCCAGTTGCTGGCTTTGTGCCCATAATGCCGCACCCACAGCGCCGGCCGGAATGAGCAAGCGTAATATCACCGTTGACACGGCTAACAGACCAAAGTTATGCAGCCAACGCTGACTTTTCTTCACTGAAGGCGCACGTTTGGGCCGCCAATGTTCCCACGTAACCATAACCAGCAGTACACCGGCAAAGCAACCAAGTCGGATCAGTAATTCCAGCGTCATAGCCTATTGAACTTTCGGCTGATGATTAGCAAATGGCGGCCAGCCCATGGTGATACCACCAAGTAGGTGTAGGTGAATGTGATAGACCGATTGCCCACCATCACTATTACAGTTCATCACCACCCGATAGCCACTCTCAGCGATACCAAATTGCTGCGCTAGTTTAGCTGCCACGAGATACAAATGACCAACGACTTCGCGATCGGTAACCTGAATATCATTGATGGTGGCAATACGCTTTTTCGGAATGATCAACACATGCACAGGTGCTTGCGGATTAATATCGCGAAATGCCAAGCTAACGTCGTCTTCGTGGACAATATCCGCCGGAATTTCACGGGCAATAATTTTGTCAAAGATACTCGCAGTCATCTTACCCCCTCAATACATAGCCTTTTAAATACAGCGATTCTGGGAAATTAGTTCGCACTGGGTGATCGGCACTTTGAAAGAGGTGCTCAATAATGTGCATGGGACGCTTAGCATCCAAGCAGGCATCGGCCACGACTTTTTGGAACAATTCACCCGATAGTAAGCCCGAGCACGAGAAGGTTAACAGCGTGCCACCTGGCTTTAACAACATCACTGCTAGGCGGTTAATGTCTTTGTAGCCCCTGCAGGCATTCATCAGGTTGGCTTTGCTATCAACAAACTTAGGCGGGTCAAGCACAATGACATCAAAGCGCTCACCTTGGTGATGGAACTTACGCAGCGCTTCAAACACATCTAATTGCCTATTGGTGAGCTGCTCGGTGGCGAAGCCATTACGCTCATGGTTATCAGCCGCTTGTGCAAGCGCAGGCGCTGAAACGTCCAAGTTAACTACTTCGCTGGCACCCGCTGCGGCGGCATATAAACCAAAGCCACCGGTGTAACTGAAAGCGTTCAGCACCCGTTTACCAGCGCTATAGCGGCGCATGGCTTGGCGACTGTCGCGTTGATCGAGGTAATAGCCAGTCTTGTGACCTTGCTGTAAATCAACGCCTAATTGCAAGCCGTTTTCTTCAATCCACAAGGTGGCAGGTGGCAAGCCGCTGCCATTATCATGCAATAATTGTACAACTGGCGGTAAGCCTTCTTTTTTGCGCACGTCCACGTCAGAGCGCTCAAAAATGGCACAATCGGGGTACAACGCACGTAACGCCGCAACAATGGCATCACGCCAGCGCTCAGCACCGGCACTTAACAGTTGGCAAACTAACCACTGGTCATATTTATCAATGGTCACACCGGGCAATTGGTCGCTTTCTGCGGCCACTAAACGAAAGGCGTTACTGGCAATGGATAAACTGTCGCGCAGTGCTTTAGCGGCGCTAATACGGGCTAAGAAGAACGCTGCATCGATGCTGTCGTTCTGCTGAAAGCTCCAAATCCGCGCACGAATTTGTGATTGCGGTGACCACGCGGCGTAGCCGAGCCAATCACCGTCAGCGCTATGCACCGCAACGGTGTCACCGCTTTGCGGGTTACCTTTGACTTTGCCGATAGCACCACTGAATACCCACGGGTGCAGGCGTTTCAATGATTTCTCTTTGCCCGCAAGCAAATGAATGGTGGCGGTCATTATTTCACCCGCATGCCAGGTTTAGCGCCATCGTGGGGATTCAAAATATACAGTTCTGAGCCACCTGGGCCGGCCGCTAACACCATGCCTTCCGACATTCCAAAGCGCATTTTACGTGGCGCTAAGTTAGCCACCATTACGGTCAATTGCCCAATCAATTGCTCCGGCTGATAGGCAGATTTAATACCGGCAAACACTTGGCGTGTCTCGCCGCCTAAATCTAAGGTTAACTTCAGCAGTTTTTCGGCGCCGTCAACATGCTCAGCATTGGCAATACGGACTACCCGCAAATCAATTTTGGCGAAATCGTCATAGACGATCTCAGCACTGATTGGGTCGGCGGTTAATTCACTGTTGTCGCTGCCAAGCGCCGCTGCGGTCGCATCAGTGCTGGCTGTAGTGCTGGCTTTAGAATCTTCAATCATGGCATCTACCTGAGTCATTTCAACACGTTGTAACAGCGCCTTAAAGGGGCTGACGGGGTGGTCGCGTAAGAGGGTTTTATAGCTATCCCAAACAAACTGGTCTTGCAGGAATTCTTGCACTCGAGCTGACAGTTGCGGTACTACCGGTGTTAAATAGACCATCAGGATACGGAATAGATTAATACCAATGGAGCACACCTCGTGCACTTCAGCAGCGCGAGCAGGGTCTTTTATGGCTTGCCACGGCTCTTTATCGGCAATGTAGGCGTTGGCTTTATCAGCGAGAGCCATAATGTCGCGCATAGCACGGCCAAATTCGCGCTGCTCAAAGGCTTGGGTAATGGTATCGCCAGCAGACTGAAATTCGTGTAACAGGCTGGTGTCGTTCAGTTCTGCAGCGAGCTTGCCGTCGAATTTTTTACTGATAAAACTGGCACAGCGGCTGGCAATGTTGACGACTTTACCGACTAAATCGGCGTTCACTCGTTGCGCAAAGTCGGTCAAGTTAAGGTCTAAGTCATCGATACGGCTCGATAACTTGGCGGCAAAGTAATAACGCAGATAATCCGGGTCGAGATGATTCAGATAAGTGCGCGCCATAATGAAGGTACCTTTTGATTTTGACATCTTGGTACCGTTGACGGTGATAAAACCATGCGCCCAGACGTTGGTCGGCTGGCGGAAATTAGCACCATTGAGCATCGCTGGCCAAAATAGACTGTGGAAGTAAATAATGTCTTTGCCAATGAAGTGGTACAGCTCGGCCTGGCTGTCAGGTTGCCAAAAGCTATCAAAATCAGCGGCACCAGTGCGCTCACAGTAGTTTTTAAAGCTCCCCATGTAACCTATTGGGGCGTCTAACCATACGTAAAAATACTTGCCCGGTGCATCCGGAATTTCAAAGCCAAAATACGGTGCATCGCGGCTGATGTCCCACTGCTGTAAGCCGGCCTCAAACCATTCGTTGAGTTTGTTGGCCATTTCATCTTGCAGCGAGCCCGAACGGGTCCAGGCTTTAAGCATGTTTTCAAAGGCTGGCAGGTCAAAAAAGTAATGCTCTGATTCGCGCAACTCTGGCGTTGCTCCAGAAACTGCAGAGCGTGGATTCTTCAGCTCGGTAGGCGAATAGGTTGCGCCACAAACATCGCAGTTATCGCCGTATTGATCGGTAGCACCGCACTTTGGACAGTCGCCTTTGACGAAGCGATCGGGCAAGAACATGTTGCGCTCAGGATCGTACAACTGTTCAATGGTTTTGGTCTTAATGTGGCCAGCGCTGCGCAGGCGTTTATAGATGAGTTCGGCACAGGCGCGGTTTTCATCGCTGTGGGTGGAGTGATAGTTATCAAAGGCAACATGAAAATCAGCAAAATCAGCCTGGTGGGCCTGCTGCATATCAGCAATCATTTGCTCTGGTGCTATACCTAATTGCTGGGCTTTAAGCATGATTGGCGTGCCATGGGCATCATCAGCGCAAACATAATGGCATTCGTGGCCGCGCAATTTTTGAAAACGTACCCAAATATCGGCCTGGATATAACCGAGCATATGGCCAATGTGAATCGGGCCATTGGCATAGGGAAGGGCATTAGTGACCAGAATTTTACGTGAATTAGCTGACATCGAACGGTCCATATAACGACAAAAAGATATCCACGCAGTGTACCTGAATCACCGCTAGCAATCCAGCTACAGTCACCGTATCATGCGGCTTAGCCGTAGCATTTAC
>CAYXGO010000013.1:0-4630 GCA_964464575.1 uncultured Pseudomonas sp.
GAGATGATGGAACTGGCGCTGAATCGCCGCTTGCGCGGGCTTATTGAGGGCAAATAGCACAATCCCTGAGGTGGCCATATCCAAGCGATGCACCACCCGTGCCGTTGGCAATACCAGTAATAACCGCGTATACAACGAATCATAATGCTGCGGCTCTTTGCCCGGCACACTCAACAACCCGCTAGGTTTATCCGCCACTACGATATCGTCGTCGCGATAAAGTATGCGCAAATAAGGCTGCATAGGTGGGTCATAGCGCAGTAAGGTCATGTTGGTAAATTCACCACTAAGCGTACCGCATCAAGTTGCAACAACGGCTGATTAATACCTTGCAGTAGTTGCTGGCGGCGTTGCTGCAGCGCCGCTAATTCAACGGCAGGTGCCTGCGGATTGCGTTGCAGCAATTGTTGCATGCGCTGTTGCGCGCGGTCTAATTCACGCTCGAGCTGCTTTAAAGCACCCTCAGCAAGCTGTTGTTGCTGCTGTTCAGCTGGCACCCAGGCTTGCTTCAGCAATTGCTGCCACTGCGGTCGTAGCTGTTTCAGCAAACCACGGGCGGTTTGTTTATCAACACGTTGCAACTGGCTATCAAAGCCCTGACTGCCAACCTTGGTGGATAAGTCACGACCTTGGCTGTCGAGTAATACTCGTAGTGTTTGGCGCGGATAGAACTCGGCGGCAACCGCCTGTGCTGGAGCAACAGCGACACTACTAAAAAATACTTCAAGGAACCAACTGCCGGCCGGTAACGCACTGTTTTTCAGCAGCGCCACGGCGGTACAGCCGAAGTGATGTTCGCTGAATAATTCCAGTGCGTGCTGAACTTGCGGATGATCCCAGCTTAAAAATTCCACATCATCATGGGCCAGCGCATACTGTCGGTCAAAGCTCACGGTTAAGCCATCTTCGGGTAGGCCCGGCAGATTCACCCGTAATTGTTCGGTAGGGCGTAGCCAGCCACTGTGAGCATTGAGTTCATCGTAATCGACTCCAAACGCCAACCAAAACGCCTGCATAAAACTGACCAGCTGTGGGTCGTCGTCAAAGTCGCGAATGGTGTCGATGATGGCGGCCGCTGCGTGTGGGCGGTAGGCATTGAGTTCTTGCAGCAAATCACGACCAGCGGCAACTTCTTCACGGAATTGCTGGGCAGCAACGCGGGTTTCCTCACATAGCGCGTCAACATGTGTCGCGATAAGTTGGGTGTCAGCGTCGGCACTGGTCTGCAGGTCAATCAGCGTCAGTAAGCGCGCGGCAAATTGCTGATACAGTTGCGCGCCCACCGGGTTCGGGGCGCTAAAGGCCTGCATGCTGTCGTACCAACGGAACCAAATTTGTTCGGCACTATCAGCTACCACCGGCACATGAATAATCACTGCACCCGTTTGTCCGAGGCGATCAAGCCGGCCAATGCGCTGTTCGAGTAAATCAGGGTGTGGTGGTAAGTCAAACAACACCAAGTTTTGCGCACTCTGAAAGTTGCGCCCCTCGCTGCCAATTTCGGAACAAATCAGCAGCTGGCAGCCATCTTCCTCACTGGCAAAATACGCCGCAGCGCGATCACGTTCCAGTAAGCTCATGTGTTGATGGAACACCGCGGCATGAATGCCGTGACCAATGCGCAAGTGGTCGCTGAGTTGCAACACCTGCTCGGGTTCCCGGCAGATCACCACAAATTTATGCTGGCGCTGCTGTTTCAGCAGCGTTGTGAGCCAGTCGGCACGGCGTTGAAAGCTATCGCTACTGGCTGCCAGTGGCACCGCACGTAGCTGGCGCTCGGGGAAGCCGCCAATATGGGCGCGGCTATTGCGAAACATCACTCGGCCGGTACCGTGTAGGTCGAGTAGGCGGTCTAGCAGTAACGGCGCTTGAGCCTGCGCTAGCGCTTGGGCCAGTGGCGCAAGGGCACGGTAATTGTGTTGCTCTTGGGCAAAGGCTTCGGCATCGGCAAAGCGGTCGCTATCGAGTAAACGTAGCCGTGCTAAATGAGCCTCGGCGCCAGCCCGTTCAGGGGTCGCGCTCAACAATAGGAGTGCTGGAATAGCTTCACAGAGTTGTTGTAGCGCACTGAAATGCGGCTGCTCTGGGGCAATTTGATGGGCTTCATCGACGACCAGCAAATCCCAAGGTACATCGATAAGTTCGGCGAACCAAAACGGCTTGCTGAGCATACTCAGCGGCAGTAGCACCAGTTGTTCGCTAGCAAAAACCGCATCACTACTAAGTGCCGTTTGCTCGCAGCGTTCTTGGTCAAACAAACTGAAGCGCAGCGCGAATCGGCGTTGTAGCTCAACTAACCATTGGTGACAGAGACTGTCTGGTACCACCACCAACAGCCGTGAACTGCGCCCGGTGAGCAGCCGCCGTTGCATAATTAAGCCGGCTTCGATGGTCTTACCCAAGCCTACCTCATCGGCCAGCAGTACCCGCGGCTGAAAGCGATCAGCAACACTTGCGGCGATATACAATTGATGGCCGAGCAGCTGCGCCCGCGCACCCAATAGCCCAGCCATGCGACTATGTTGCCAGCGACGCACATACTGTTGTGCTTGTTGGCGTAATCGAAATAAATCCAGGCGATCAATTTTGCCTGCCAACATACGTGTCAAAGGTTGTTGCGTGGCGACATTGGCGGCCAGTTGTGCTTCGGCGACGCTGACCGTTTGTTGGTCATCTTCGCGCTCGCCTTGATACACCCAACAGCCATTACGTGCGCTCCGAGCAGTAATACGAAACCACCAGCCTTCGGCATGTTGTGCGCGCTCGTCGACTAATAGTGTAAAGCGTGCCAGTGGCGCAGCATCACGAGCGTATTGGCGTAAGGCATCGGTAGCGGGGAAAAATACACTGATAAGGCGGCCTTGCACCTGTGTAATGAGACCCAGACCTTGGTCCGTTTCAGTTTCACTGAGCCATCGTTGCCCGACTTGAAACTCGCTATCCATGTCAGTGTTTATCTGCGCTTGCGCCATGCCCGAACAACCTTGCCTGTGAAGACCTTGAAAAAGGGCGCACATGGTAACGAAAAAAAATCGAATGTTCACACCCTTTTCATAAAAACTGCGCTAGTCTTAAGTAAGTAAGGTTTAGCGCATCATAACTATAGTTCATAACCGCTGCTGAGGTACTGCATGCCTGAAACTCAATCCAAGTATTACCTGCTCGATACCAATATCCTTCTGCACGAACCGCTCGCCTTTTTAAACTTTGAAGAACACCACGTGGTTATTCCTATGGTGGTTCTTGAAGAACTCGACAACATCAAAGATCGCCATAAAGATGTCAGCCGTGAGGCACGAGTTGCTATTCGCTCGTTAGAAAATGCACTCAAAGATGCCACCCCAGAGCAAATCCTGGCGGGTGTGCCATTGGCGGCTATGCAGGGCGCCCATCATGCCCAGGGCACCTTATCGATATTTCCCGACTATCAGCTCAAGCAAAGTGATTCAGCGCTGAATTTGCACGAGAATGATCACCGCATCATTCAGGCTGCCTTGGAGTTACAGAAGCAGCACAGCAAAGCCAAAGTAGTGTTGGTGACCAAAGACATCAACATGCGCTTAAAAGCCAAAGGCGCCGGGGTGAAGCTGGTTGAAGATTACCGTACTGACCAGTTGATCGACGATATTCGCTTTCTCTCTAAAGGTTTTGTTGAAGTAGAGGGCGATTTTTGGGATGGCGTGGGTGAAGTCACTTCAGTCCAAGAGGGTCGTGAAACCTTTCATGAAGTTGAGCGCTCGGTGCTGCCGGCGGTATTTCGCAACCAATATATCGTCGACCAAAGCGAGACCTTTGCCGCTAAAGTAGTGGGTTATGATAGCGCGTTTGTACGCTTGCATGATCTTGGCTTTGAGCGAATGATGTCTTACAAAGCGTGGGGCATTCACCCGAAAAATATTTACCAAGCTATGGCGCTGAACGCGTTACTCGACCCGAACATTGACTTGGTGATTTTGACTGGCCCAGCCGGTAGCGGTAAAACCCTGCTAGCGCTCGCTGCGGCCCTTGAACAGGTGGTTGAACAGGGCATTTACGAAAAAATTATCGTCACCCGTAATACCCCTGAAATTGCCGAATCTATTGGTTATCTGCCGGGTACCGAAGAAGAAAAAATGGCACCATGGCTGGCAGCTATCACCGACTCGCTAGAAGTGTTGCACAAACATGATGAGAGCATGGAATCGAGCATGAACTACATCATGAATAAGGCCAATATTCAGTTTAAGTCGCTGAACTTTATGCGTGGCCGCAGTATTCAGAATGCCATTGTGCTACTCGATGAATCGCAAAACTTAACGGCGTCGCAGCTAAAAACCATTATCACCCGCTGTGGGCAAGGTACCAAAATCATCTGTTCTGGTAACTTAGCGCAAATTGATAGCTATTATCTGACCGCGGTGACCTCAGGCTTAACCTATATTGTTGAGCGCTTTAAGGATTATCCGGGTAGCGCGACCATTAACTTGAACGGCGTGGTGCGCAGTAATTTAGCCCAGTACGCTGAAGAAAACTTATAAACCTAAGCGGAATGACTCAGATAGTCTTCGAGGATCAGTTGGGCAGCAGCGCTGTCCACCTTATCTTTTTGCAGGTTTTTGAAACCGCCGCGTGAAAACAGCGATTCTTTCGC
>CAYXGO010000013.1:4730-17438 GCA_964464575.1 uncultured Pseudomonas sp.
ATATAGGTCACGGCGCGGGCAAAAAATGGGTCATCCATAGTCGGCATGGCGATTAAAAAGTGATTCTCTAAGCTGGTTAAGGTTTCCATACGGCGTTTCTACCTCACAACAACATGCCGGCACTAGTGCTGGCGATAGCGTTCAATGGCCTCAAATAACTGACCGGCGATATTGATGTTATATGCGGCCTCAATTTCACGCATGCAAGTCGGGCTGGTGACATTTATTTCGGTAATACGATCACCAATCACGTCTAAGCCTACCAGTAATAGCCCGCGGCGCTGTAATTCCGGACCCACAGCGCGCGCTAGCGCCCAGTCGCTGTCACTCAACGGCTGCGGCCGACCGCTACCACCAGCGGCCAAGTTACCGCGGGTTTCACCGGCCGATGGTACCCGTGCGAGGGCGTACGGCATGGCTTCACCGTCAATCATTAAAATACGCTTATCGCCGTCTTTAATGGCCGGTAAGTAGCGTTGCACCATGGCATATTGCTGGCCGTGGTTGGTCAGCGTTTCAATAATGACCCCAAGGTTAGCACCATCAGCGGCAACCCGGAAAATCGAAGCACCACCCATGCCATCAAGCGGCTTCAAAATGATATCGCCATGCTGCTGATGGAAGGCTCTGATTTGCTCAGCACGACGGCTGACAATAGTTGGCGGCGTGTGCTCGGCAAACCATGCGGTAAAGAGTTTTTCATTACAATCGCGCAAGCTTTGCGGTTTGTTGACCACCAAACTACCGCGCTGCTCGGCTAACTCCAGCATATAGGTGGCATACACATATTCCATGTCAAAGGGCGGATCTTTACGCATCATGATGACATCAAAATCGGCGAGTGGTTGCTCGTTCGCTTCGCCTAAGGTGAAATAGTCAGTAGCTTGGTCACGCACACTGACACTGCGCGCACGCGCCATCGGCTCACCCTGCACAATAGAGAGGTCGGCGAGCTCCAGGTAATAGCACTCATAGCCCCGCGCTTGCGCCTCTAACAATAAGCGAAAGCTAGTATCTTTGTAGGTTTTGATGCTGGCTATGGGGTCCATAATCATGGCAAGTTTCATGAGCTATCCTCGTAAACGACTAACGTAGCAGTTAGGCAAGATCGCCAAACTGATACTGAATCACGGTTAATGCGGCCAATGCCGCGGTTTCGGTACGCAACACCCGTGGGCCTAGGCGTACTGGGGCAAACTGATGCGCTTGTGCTTGGTTCACTTCGGCGTCGGTCAGACCACCCTCAGGGCCAATCAGCAATTGAATACGTTCGGCTGCTACCACCTGCTGTTGCAGGGGGGTAGTGGCATGTGGGTCAAGGGTTAAGCGCAACGCTGGCGGAAGCTGGCTGAGCCAATCCTGCAGCGACTGCGGTTGATGCACTAGCGGCACCACACTGCGGCCACTTTGCTCGCAGGCGGCAATCACGATTTTTTGCCACTGTTGCTGCTTTTTATCCAGCCGCTCGCCGCTCAATTTAACCCCGCAGCGCTCGGTAAACAGCGGGGTTATAGCACTCACTCCGAGCTCAACGGACTTCTGTAGTACAAAGTCCATGCGGTCGCCGCGGGAGATCCCTTGGCCCAAATGAATCGACACCGGCGCTTCGCTGGGATTAGCGGTTACTGCATCCACTCGTACCTGAACCTGACGCTTATCCACCTGCACAATAGTAGCATCGTAGTTATTGCCATCACCGCTAAACAGTTGCAGCGCCTGACCAACCTGCATACGTAAGACGCGGCCAACGTGATTAGCCGCATCATCACCAAGCTGCAGCACAGCCCCCACTGCTAAGGGGCTGGCAGTTAGTGGTAAGTCATGGAAAATTCGCGGTTTGCGCATACATTCATCTCGTTCACACTTTTCTGCATCTTAGCAGACCAACGGCTAAACCGTCAGTAGCAAAAGCATTTGACCTGAGCGCTACAGCAACGGATCATGCAGGTATTGTTAATTTATGTTGAAGCAATTTTCAGGAGCCATTAATGAGCCTCAAGCAACCGATTAAGCCGGTGTTAGCAGCCGCCTGTGCGTTAGTCACACTGACCAATGCCGCACCCGCAATGAGCAAAGATTTACACAGCTACGCCGCGCTTGACCAGGTCAGCACCAGTCATTTGCATTTAGCGGTAACGGTAGATTTTGCGCGCAGTGAAGTGCGCGGTAGCGCCAGCTACGATTTAGTCCGCCACACTGATACCAGCGAAATACACCTCGATACCCGCGAGCTCACTATTAGTAAAACTGAAATTGCCGTCAACGGTGAGTGGCAAGAGACCACCTTTACCTTGGCTGAAGCGCATCCGGCACTGGGGCAAAAGCTGACCGTGCAGATTGGTGATAAAGCCGACAAAGTGCGTGTTCATTATGCCTCAGCGCCAACCGCCAGCGGTTTACAGTGGCTTACACCGGAGCAAACTGCCGGCAAACAGCAGCCATTTATGTTTAGCCAATCTCAAGCCATTCATGCGCGTAGCTGGATCCCGATTCAAGACACCCCGGCGCTGCGTTTGACCTATAGCGCCGAAGTGACCACCAAGCCTGGCTTGTTAGTGGTCATGAGTGCTAATAATCCGCTCGGTGATGAGCGCCCTGGGCGTTATGAATTCACCATGCCGCAAGCTATTCCGCCGTATCTGATCGCTATCGCTGCTGGTGACCTGGCGATTAAAGAAATCAACCCGCAAGTAGCGATTTTCGCTGAACAATATATTGTTGATGCCGCTGCTTGGGAGTTTGCTGATACCCCGCGCATGATCGATATCACCGAGCAAATGTACGGCCCGTATTTATGGGACCGTTACGATTTATTGGTGTTGCCACCGAGCTTTCCGTTTGGTGGTATGGAAAATCCACGCTTGTCGTTTATCACTCCAACCGTGGTTTCCGGTGACCGCAGCTTAATTAACCTGATTGCCCATGAGCTGGCGCATTCATGGTCGGGCAATTTAGTCACCAATGCGACTTGGCGTGACCTGTGGATCAACGAAGGCTTCACTAGCTACGTTGAAAACCGCATTATGGAAGCCTTATTCGGCACCGAGCGCGCGCAAATGGAGTTGTCACTGGGCTATCAAGACCTGATGGCTGATTTGCAGCGCTTGCCGGAAGGCGACCAAGTGATGCATCTTGAGCTCGGCGAGCGCGATCCCGATGATGCCTTCTCGCAAGTACCCTACGTAAAAGGCCAACTGTTTTTAGTCTACCTAGAACAGCAATTTGGCCGCGAAAATTTCGACAAATTCTTGCGCCAGTACTTTGCTGATTTCGCTTTTAAGAGTATTGATACAGCTACCTTGAAAGCGTATTTGCAAGCCGAATTGCTGGCTAAATATCCAAGCGACGTAACCATCGCCAAAATCGATCAATGGTTGCATCAGCCCGGTTTACCAGTCGATGCGCCGCGGCCTAGCTCCGATGCCTTTACCAAGGTTGAGCAGCAAACTCAGCGGTGGTTAAAAGGCGGTCAGTTGCAGCCAGCGGGCTGGACCACCCATGAATGGCTGCATTTCATTAACAACCTGCCGTTAGATATTTCAGCGGTCAATATGGCGCGTTTAGATCGTGAGTTCAAACTCACAGATAGTCAAAACAGCGAGATTGCCCATGCCTGGTTAAAGTTAGCAATTATCAAAAAATATGAACCAGCACGTGATAGATTGCGTAGTTACCTGCTAACTATTGGTCGCAATAAATTAGTCAGCCCACTGTATCGCGAGCTGGCCCGAACCCCAGATAACCTAAGCTGGGCACGGGACGTGTATCAACAAGCGAAGGCGGGTTATCACCCGCTCACACAAAGTGTTGCCGAGGGCCTGTTGTACCCAGCTGACACCACAACCGAGGACAAATAATTATGAGCAAAGCTATTGGATATGCCGCCCAAGCTGGCGATCAGCCGTTAAACTACTTTGAATTTGAGCGTCGTGAGCCAACCGGCAACGATGTCGAAATTGTCATCGATTATTGCGGCGTGTGCCACTCTGACTTGCACACAGCTCGCGGCGAATGGGCGGGGGTGCGTTTCCCGGTGGTACCAGGCCATGAAATTGTCGGCCGCGTGCTGCGCGTAGGCAGTAACGTGACCAAGTTCAAAGTAGGCGATACCGTCGGTGTGGGCTGTTTAGTCGATTCATGCCGCAGCTGCGACTGTTGTGCTGAGGGCCTCGAGCAGTATTGTGAAAATGGTTTTGTTGGAACCTATAACGGTGATGACAAGCATCTTGGCGGCCATACCTTTGGCGGCTACTCAAACCGTATCGTTGTCGACCAAGATTTCGTGTTACGGGTGTCGGATAAACTCGACTTAGCAGCTGTTGCACCGTTGTTGTGCGCCGGTATAACGACCTATTCACCATTACGCCATTGGAATATTGGCCCCGGCCATCGCGTCGGTGTGGTTGGTTTGGGTGGCCTTGGCCATATGGCGGTAAAATTAGCCAAAGCAATGGGTGCTGAAGTGGTGCTGTTCACCACTTCGAGTAATAAAGTTGCCGACGGCAAACGCTTGGGCGCTGACCATGTGGTGATCTCGAAAGATCCAGAGCAAATGGCGGCGTGGGCGAATAAACTCGACTTTATTTTGAACACCGTAGCAGCTCCGCATAACTTGGATAGCTTCTTAGCATTACTGCGGTTCAATGGCACCATGACTTTAGTAGGAGCCCCAGCAGAGGCGCATCCATCGCCGAATGTATTCAATTTAATCTTCAAGCGACGCAGCTTAGCTGGCTCGCTGATTGGTGGCATCAAAGAAACCCAAGAAATGCTGGATTTCTGCGCCGAGCACAACATTGTTGCTGACATTGAAATGATTGCTATGGACGATATCAACGAAGCCTATGAGCGCATGCTGAAGAGCGATGTGAAATATCGCTTCGTGATCGACATGAGTACACTCAATCAGAAATAAAGACTTTTAGACGTCTAAATGTGGAAAGTGCGTTGCCGGTCTGTTAGACTACGCGCACTTTTTTTATCACCGTTTTAGCTGAGTTTAGCCACCATGAGCAAGCACGTTTTTACCTCCGAGTCGGTGTCCGAGGGGCATCCAGACAAAATTGCTGACCAAATTTCAGATGCCGTCCTCGACGCTATTCTGGCTGAAGATCCGCATGCCCGTGTGGCCTGTGAAACCTTCGTCAAAACCGGAATGGTGCTGGTAGGTGGCGAAATTAGCACCAATGCTTGGGTGGATATCGAAGACATCACCCGCCGTACCGTCAGTGAAATTGGCTACGTGCATTCTGACATGGGCTTTGATGGCGCCTCATGCGCCGTGTTAAACGCTATTGGCAAGCAATCACCGGATATTAGCCAAGGTGTTGACCGTGCCCGCCCTGAAGATCAAGGTGCTGGTGACCAAGGCTTGATGTTTGGTTATGCCTCCAATGAAACCGACGTATTGATGCCGGCACCGATTACCTATGCACACCGCTTGGTGCAGCAGCAGGCCTTGGTGCGCAAAGATGGCACCTTGCCATGGTTGCGCCCAGATGCGAAAAGTCAGCTGACGTTTGTCTATGAAAATGGCAAGCCTGTGGGCATTGATGCCATAGTGTTGTCGACCCAGCACGCCGATGTCATTAGCCAGAAAGATCTCCGTGAAGCAGTGATTGAACACATCATCAAGCCGGTGATCCCAGCGCAGTGGTGGCCGGCGAGCAGCGAGCGTATTTTCATCAACCCCACCGGTAAATTCGTGATTGGTGGCCCCATGGGCGACTGTGGTTTGACCGGTCGTAAGATTATTGTCGATACCTACGGCGGCATGGCCCGTCACGGTGGCGGCGCGTTCTCTGGTAAAGATCCATCGAAAGTGGACCGTAGTGCCGCCTATGCCGCCCGCTACGTGGCGAAAAACCTAGTTGCTGCAGGCTTAGCTGAGCGTTGCGAAATTCAAGTGTCGTATGCAATTGGCGTGGCTGAGCCTACGTCCATCAGCATTGAAACCTTCGGTACCAGTCGCCATGACGAAGACACCTTGATTGCCTTGGTGCGTCGTCATTTCGATTTGCGCCCGTATGGGCTCATCAAAATGCTTGATTTAGAGCGGCCCATTTACCGTGCTACAGCGGCCTATGGCCACTTTGGTCGCGACGAGTTCCCGTGGGAGCAAACCGACAAGGTTGAAGCGCTTCTCGCTGACATCTAATTTGCTAAAAAGCCCCGAAATGTGGACAATACGCGTCATTATTGATGCTATCCACTTCGGGGTTTTTTATGACGACTGCAGTTTCCCAACGCCAACACCTAGCGAACGCCATCCGAGCTTTAAGTATGGATGCCGTTCAGCAAGCTAACTCGGGTCATCCGGGGGCGCCAATGGGTATGGCAGATATCGCCGAAGTACTGTGGCGCAAGTTCCTCAAGCATAACCCCAATAACCCACAGTGGGCTGACCGCGATCGCTTTGTGCTGTCTAATGGTCATGGCTCGATGCTGATTTATTCATTACTGCACTTGACTGGCTACGATCTGAGCATTGATGACCTTAAACAATTTCGTCAGTTACATGCAAAAACCCCAGGTCACCCAGAATTTGGCTATGCGCCAGGGGTAGAAACCACCACGGGGCCGTTGGGTCAGGGTATTACCAATGCCGTGGGTATGGCATTGGCGGAAAAAGTTTTAGCCGCGCAATTTAACCGCCCGCAACACCAAATCGTGGACCACTTCACTTATACCTTTTTGGGCGATGGCTGTCTTATGGAAGGTATCTCGCACGAGGCCTGCTCGCTAGCCGGCACTCTGGGCTTAGGCAAACTGATTGCGTTTTACGACGACAACGGTATCTCTATTGACGGTGAAGTTGAAGGTTGGTTTACCGATGATACCCGTATGCGCTTTGAAGCCTATGGCTGGCAAGTGCTGGGCCCGCTTGATGGCCATGACGCCGCTGCGGTTGAGGCAGCTATTACAGCTGCACAAGCCGAGGTGCGCCGCCCCACACTGATTATTTGTAAAACCATTATTGGCTTTGGCGCCCCCAATAAGCAGGGCACCGAAAGCTGTCACGGTGCGCCGTTGGGTACCGATGAAATTGCTGCAGCACGGCAGCAATTGAACTGGAACTATGGCCCGTTTGAGATCCCCACTGAGGTTTATCAGCAGTGGGATGCACGCAGCAGCGGTAGTTCAGCCGAAGCAGCTTGGCAGGTGAAATTTGATGCTTACCGCGCGGCTTACCCAGCGCTGGCGAGCGAATTTGAACGCCGCTTAAACGGCGATCTGCCAGCCGATTTTGCCGCCCAAGCGCAACGCTATATTGAGCAATTGCAAGCCAACCCAGCAGCTATCGCGAGCCGCAAAGCCTCGCAAAATGCCATTAATGCCTTTGCTCCGCTATTACCAGAATTACTCGGTGGCTCAGCCGACTTAGCGGGTTCTAACTTAACTTTGTGGAGCGGCTCAAAAGGTATTAGCGCCGATGATGCCAGCGGTAACTATGTGTACTACGGTGTGCGTGAATTTGGCATGTCAGCCATGATGAATGGCATTGCACTACATGGTGGTTTTGTTCCATACGGTGCCACCTTCTTGATGTTTATGGAGTATGCGCGCAATGCCGTGCGCATGGCAGCATTGATGAAGCAACGCTGTATTTTCGTGTATACCCACGACTCAATTGGCCTCGGCGAAGATGGTCCAACCCACCAGCCAGTTGAACAAACCGCTAGCTTGCGTTTGACCCCGAACATGAGCACCTGGCGCCCGTGCGACCAAGTGGAATCAGCGGTAGCGTGGAAAGCCGCAATACAGCGCCACGACGGCCCAACGGCGTTAATTTTCAGTCGTCAGAATCTACCTCAGCAGGGTCGTGATGCCGAGCAATTGGCTAATATCACCCGTGGTGGGTATGTGCTGCGCGATTGCAGCGGCACCCCAGAACTGATTCTGATTGCCACTGGCTCAGAAGTTACCTTGGCCATGCAAGCTGCCGAGCAGCTCAGTAACGCGGGTCATGCCGTGCGCGTGGTGTCGATGCCAGCCACCGATGTGTTCGACGCGCAACCGGCGAGCTATCGCGAGCAGGTGCTACCAGCAGCAGTGAACAAGCGTATTGCGGTAGAAGCTGGCATTGCCGATTACTGGTACAAGTATGTCGGCCTGCAAGGCCGTATCATCGGCATGAACAGCTTTGGTGAGTCAGCACCGGCGGGTGATCTGTTTAAACACTTTGGTTTCACCGTCGAGAATGTTGTTCGCCAAGCGCAGGAGTTATTGGCTTGAGCCAACGGCAGCGTTATCGCATAGCCATTAATGGCTTCGGCCGCATCGGTCGCTCGGTGCTGCGAGCGCTGTATGAGCGTGGCTACCAGCAGCACATTGAAGTGGTCGCGATTAATGAGTTAGCGCCAGTGCAGAGCATGGCGCACTTGCTGAAATATGATACCAGCCATGGCCGCTTTGCTATGGCCGTGACGAGTCCCGACCAAGATACTCTGCAAGTAGGTGTCGACACGATTACCGTGTCATCAGCGCTGACTATTGCCGAATTACCCTGGCAGCAGCTGGAACTCGATGCAGTGCTCGATTGCACTGGCGTGCATGGATCTCGGCAACATGGTCAAGCCTATGCCGAGATTGGTGTAGAACGGGTATTATTTTCGCAGCCAGGTGATGCCGACCTCGATTTTACCGCCATATTTGGTGTCAATAGTGACGCCTTAACGGCACAGCACCGTTGGGTGTCCAACGGTTCATGTACCACCAATTGTATTGTCCCGGTCATTCAAGTTTTGGACCAGGCCTTTGGCATTGATAGCGGCGCTATCACCACCATTCACGCGGCCATGCACGATCAACAAGTGATTGATGCCTATAGCCCCGATTTACGCTTAGCGCGTGCCGCTGGGCGCTCAATTATTCCGGTGGATACCCGTTTAGCGCGCGGTATTGAACGTATTTTGCCAAAATTCGCTGGGCGCTTTGAAGCTATTCAAGTGCGCGTACCGACCACCAATGTTACCGCCATGGATTTGAGCGTAACGGTCAATACTGCAGTATCGTTAGCCGAGGTCAATCAAGTGCTCAGTGATGCTGCCCGCGGGCCCATGGCAAGTGTACTGGGTTATGTTGATGAGCCGTTGGTATCGATTGATTTCAATCATGATCCACGCTCAAGTATCGTCGATGGCACGCAAACGCGGGTTGCCGACAAACGATTAATTAAAGTTTTATGCTGGTGCGACAACGAGTGGGGCTTTGCCAATCGCATGCTCGATACTGTTGGGGTGATGCTAGCGCGACAGTCAGCCGAGTCGATAAGGAAATAACCATGTCTGTAATCAATATGACCGATTTAGATTTAGCCGGCAAGCGGGTGCTGATCCGGGAAGATCTTAATGTGCCCATTAGTGACGGCAAAGTCAGTTCAGATGCGCGTTTAAAAGCGGCACTGCCGACCCTTGAGCTAGCCCTGCAAAAAGGTGCCAAAGTGATGGTCATGTCACACTTAGGCCGCCCTGAAGAAGGCGTTTTTGATGCCGATTCATCGCTGCAGCCGGTGGTTAATTATCTTCAGCAAGCCTTGTCGGTGCCAGTACGCTTAGTCAGCGACTACCTCAACGGCGTTGAGGTGCAAGCTGGCGAGTTAGTGGTATTCGAAAACGTGCGTTTCAATAAAGGCGAAGGCAAAAACAACGACGCCTTAGCGCAGCAGTTAGCGGCGCTGTGTGACGTGTTTGTGATGGACGCCTTTGGCACCGCCCACCGTGCTCAAGCATCCACCCATGGTGTAGCAAAATATGCCCCGGTTGCTTGCGCCGGACCATTGTTGGCAGCAGAACTTGATGCCTTAGGCAAAGCCTTAGCCAACCCAGCACGGCCACTCGTAGCTATTGTGGGTGGTTCGAAAGTCAGTACCAAGTTAACCGTGTTAGAATCACTGTCGGGTATTGTTGATCAACTCATTGTTGGTGGCGGTATTGCCAATACCTTCATTGCCGCAGCAGGTCACCCGATTGGCAAGTCGCTCTATGAAGCCGATTTAGTGCCAGAAGCACAGCGTTTGGTTGCTGCTGCCCGCGCCAAGGGCGGCGATATTCCATTACCTAGCGATGTGGTTACCGGCACCGAATTTAGCGCCACGGCAGCGGCTAGCACCAAAGCGGTTAGCGCGGTCAATGCTGACGATATGATTTTTGATATTGGCCCAGATACTGCTGCGGCGTTCGCAAAAATCATCGAAAATGCTGGCACTATTGTTTGGAACGGCCCAGTCGGGGTATTCGAATTTGATCAGTTTGGTGCCGGTACCGAAGCACTGGCCCAAGCCATTGCCTCTAGTTCAGCTTTTTCAATAGCCGGTGGCGGTGATACACTGGCGGCCATTGATAAGTATGGTATCGCTGATAAAATCAGCTACATCTCGACCGGTGGTGGAGCATTTTTAGAGTTTTTGGAAGGCAAGCAATTGCCAGCCGTCGCGATTCTGGAAGAACGCGCATTAAATGGCTAACGAGCCAAACCCAATAGGAATTTAGGAGCACATAACATGGCATTGATTTCATTACGTCAGCTACTTGATCACGCTGCCGAACACAACTATGGCGTACCAGCCTTTAACGTCAATAACTTAGAGCAAATGCGGGCGATCATGGAAGCGGCAGATGCCACTGACAGCCCGGTTATTGTGCAAGCCTCAGCAGGCGCGCGTAGCTATGCTGGTGCACCGTTTTTACGCCACTTAATTTTAGCTGCCATTGAAGAATGGCCGCACATTCCAGTGGTGATGCACCAAGACCATGGTACTTCGCCAGCAGTATGTCAGCGTTCTATTCAGTTGGGCTTTAGCTCGGTGATGATGGATGGCTCATTACGTGCCGATGGTAAAACCCCAGCCGATTACGACTACAATGTCAGCGTGACCCAGCAAACAGTGGCTATGGCCCATGCCTGTGGCGTATCTGTGGAAGGTGAAATTGGTGTATTAGGCTCGCTCGAAACCGGCGAAGCCGGTGAAGAAGATGGCGTAGGCGCTGAAGGTAAACTGAGTCACGACCAATTGCTCACTGACCCAGAAGAAGCCGCGCAATTTGTTAAAGCCACTAATGTTGATGCCTTAGCGATTGCCTGTGGTACGTCACACGGCGCCTATAAATTTTCACGGCCACCAACCGGTGATATTTTGGCCATTGGTCGCATTAAAGAAATTCACCGCCGTATTCCGAACACACACTTAGTTATGCACGGTTCATCGTCGGTGCCACAAGAGTGGTTGAAAATCATTAACGACTTTGGCGGCGACATCGGTGAAACCTATGGTGTGCCGGTTGAACAAATCGTTGAAGGCATCAAGCACGGCGTGCGTAAAGTCAATATTGATACCGATTTGCGTCTCGCTGCAACCGGTGCTATCCGTCGTCATTTGGCCAACAACACCAAGAATTTTGACCCGCGTAAATTTTTACAGGCATCAACGGATGCCATGTACGACATCTGTAAGGCGCGTTATGAAGCATTTGGTTGCGCTGGACAGGCTAGCAAAATTAAAGTTATATCACTCGAGGATATGTTTAAACGCTACGAGCGGGGCGAATTAGACGCTAAAGTGAACTAATTCACGCATCGACAAGCCACAATCAGCGGTTATACTTACCCCTGCTGATTGTGGCTTTTTTATTTTGTGCGCTATGAAACTACAAGGGGAACACGTGAAATACATCATCACGCCAATCGCTCTCATCATCGCAATGTCAACAGCGTTGCCAGCTAGTGCGTCGATCTTTATGTATGACGACGCTAGCGATCTCGATACCGAAGCGAAAAAAGACTGGGATGCAAGCGCCGAACTTGGGCTACTGTACACCTCGGGTAACACGAAAACTGAAACTTTACGCAGTAAACTGAGTGCGGCCCGCGATTATGAAAATTGGCGTCACAAAGGTGTCATTGATTATTATCGCGCCGAGCAAGAAAACCAAACCACTGGAGTGACAGCTACTACGGGCGACAAGTTGTTTATTTCGGCGCAGTCCAACTATAAGTTTTCTCCAGAAAGCCGTTCATCGCTATTTGTTTTTACCTCGTATGAAGAAGACAAATTTAGTGGTTACGAGTATCAAGGTACCGTGGCGGTCGGTTTTGGTGCCCGTTATCGCTACTGTGAGAGCTTATTTGCTGATTATGAAATAGGTCCGGGTTACTCGCTCAACAAACCCATTATCAATGGTGTGGTGCAAGAGCAAGAGAGCAGTGCAATTCTGCGTATTGCGGGTAATTTAGTATGGGATGTCAGCAAAAACTCCAAATTCAATGCCTTAGCCGCTACTGAAATTGGTGAAGTGAATACTAAAAGCCGTGCTGAAGTCTCAATTTCAGCCAATGTGAATAGTTCACTGGCGCTCAAGTTCAGTATTTCTGGTACCCACAATTCATTTTTAGACGACCCCAGCAAAGAGAAATTAGATACCGAAACCGCCGTCACATTGGTGTATAGTTTTTAAAATCTTTGCGTCAGATGAACAGTTTGGATAGTATGCGCGGCATCCGTTAAGGATGCCGTGTACTATTAACTACTAGCAGCAACAAAGGCGAAACTTTATGTCTGCAAATTCGTTTCTTGGTATGTTTGCCAAGTCGCCGATCAAACCGATGATCGACCATATTGAGCAAGTTCATGAATGTGCATTACTCCTCAAACCCTTCTTCCAAGCTGTCTATCAAAATGATTGGGATAAAGCGCACGAATGTCGTGAAATG
>CAYXGO010000014.1:0-13305 GCA_964464575.1 uncultured Pseudomonas sp.
CATTTTCTGGATACCTTGCAATGATAAATGCGAGTGAATAATGACTATAACATGGCTGAATATGTCAACCATTGTAGATGCTGCAGCGAGATTAACAAATCTTACCTGATAGAATTTCTCGGTATGTTCATTACGGGACGGTAAAGGTATGGAGTGATGTAATTTAAAGCAGATAAAAATTCAATTAATTCATAATGATAGTAAATTTCAGGCAAAATAAAGGCGCCTTTTGGCGCCTTTATTAGAAATCTGAACGAAAGCTTGAAAAAATTAAGCTTTTTTGCCCAACACGCTGAAGCGCTTGTTGAACTTCTCGATACGACCGCCGGTATCCATGATACGTTGTTTGCCGGTATAAAACGGGTGACACTCTGAACATACGTCTAAGTGTAAGTCGCCGCTTTTGGTAGAGCGAGTTTCAAATGAGTGACCACACGCACAGGTTACTTTCATGGCAGTGTAGTTAGGATGAATACCTTCTTTCATGGGATTACCTCTTGTCAGGCCGCATCGCCATCCGATCTTTTGCCGAACACCATGCGTGGTTAATGTTAATAAGGGCGCGAATTGTACTGCACAGCGTTATTTTGATCAAGCAACTTTGCGCGCGACCAAAGCTCGTGCTCGCTGCGCTTGCGCGGCGTCACAACGCATCGCACAATAGCAACTTATGACAGCTTCAGCGGCGCCGACTTATCGTTATGTGATTCAGGTGGCACTGCCCGTGCCGTTGTATCGTAATTTTGACTACGATAGCAACGAGTTACCGGCGGTGGGTGCGCGCGTGCGGGTGTCATTCGGTCAGCGTCTGTTGATTGGCATTTGTTTGGGTGAGAGTCGACAGCCCGATACCCATTTCGCTCGCAAGCCTATTCTCAACGTACTAGATCAACAACCCGTATGGCCACCGGCCGTATGGCGTTTATTGCATTGGGCAGCGGACTATTACCAGCATCCTTTGGGTGAGGTGTTGCATCATGCCCTGCCGGTATTAGCACGCCAGGGTGAAGCACTCAGCTACCAAGCTACTGAGCGCTATGAGGTCACCGACGCCGGTGCAGCGCTGGCCTTAACCGAGTTGGCGCGGGCCCCACAGCAGCAACGATTGCTGGCGGCATTGCAGCAAAGACCGCTATTGGCCCGTGATATAAGGGCTGGCGAGTACAGCGTCAGCGCCATAACTGCCTTGCAGCAAAAGCACTTGATCAGCAAACAGCGGCACATACCTGAGCAGCAAAGTGATTGGGCCTTTGGCTTGGATGCCGAACCCTTGCAATTGAACCCGGAACAGGCGCTGGCCGTTGCTGCTATTGCGGCATCGCGCAAAGCACAGGCGTACTTGCTTGAAGGTATTACCGGCAGTGGTAAAACCGAAGTGTACTTGCAGGTGATGGCCGAAGTTTTGCGTGCTGGTAAGCAAGTGTTGGTGCTGGTGCCTGAAATTGGTCTTACCCCGCAAACCTTGCGACGATTTCAACACCGTTTTAGTGTGCCAGTGGTGATGTTGCACTCGGCGTTGACCGACCGCGAGCGGCTGGATGCTTGGCTGGACGCACAGCATGGTAGTGCCGCGATTATTATTGGTACGCGGTCTGCAGTGTTTACTCCTTGCCAACGGCTTGGCTTGATTATCATTGACGAAGAGCATGACAGCTCACTCAAACAGCAAGATGGTTTTCGTTACCATGCCCGTGATGTGGCAGTGCTGCGTGCGCACGAAGAAAAAGTGCCTATTATTCTTGGCTCGGCCACACCGTCGCTCGAAACCATCAACAACGCCAAGCAAAAACGCTATGCGCACTTGCGTTTAACCCAACGAGCTGGGCATGCCAAACCGGCAAAGCATGTGATCATTGATGTGAAAGGGTTGCCGCTGAAGGCAGGGTTGTCGGCGCCATTGATTGGTATGATGCGCGAGCAACTGCAGGCCGGTCAGCAAGTTCTTTTGTTTCTCAATCGACGCGGCTTTGCCCCTGCGCTGATGTGTCATGAATGTGGTTGGTTAGCGCATTGTGCGCGTTGCGATGCCTACTTTACTGTGCACCAGCAAGCCCAGCAGTTGCAATGTCATCATTGTGGCTCGCAGCAACGCATACCGAAGCAATGCCATGACTGTGGTTCAACCCAACTGGTGGGTCGCGGTACCGGTACTGAGCAGCTTGAACAGGTACTGGAGGAGCTATTTCCAGAATTTCCGGTATTACGAATTGATCGCGACACCACGCGTCGCAAAGGCAGCTTGCAACAGCATTTGAGCGATGCCCGAGCGAATAAATATCAATTGCTGGTGGGTACGCAAATGCTGGCCAAAGGGCATCATTTCCCCGAAGTGACCTTGGTGGCGCTACTGGATGTGGATGGCGCCTTATACAGCGCAGATTTTCGTGCCGCCGAGCGCTTAGGCCAATTGTATACTCAAGTGGCAGGACGAGCCGGTCGCGCTAGTAAACAGGGTACTGTGGTGCTACAAACCCATCACCCCGATCATGAATTAGTGCAAGATTTGGTCAACAACGGCTATGGGCATTTTGCTGTCAGCGCGCTGAACGAGCGATTGCTGACCCAATTACCACCATTTTCGCAGTTGGCGCTGTTCCGCACAGAGGCCTTGCAAGCACAGGCTGCAGCCGATGCGCTCCAGGCTATCGCGCAGCTATTCCCAAGTGTTGACGGCGCCATGGTGCTGGGGCCTATGCCGGCAGTGATGGAACGTCGGGCCGGAAAATATCGCTATCAGTTATTGCTGCAATGTCGAGATCGAGCTCTGCGCACCCAATTGTTAAGGCATATTCTGCCACGTTTAGAGGGGCTTGCAGAGTTACGTCGGGTGCGCTGGTCGCTTGATGTTGATCCACAGGATTTTAGCTAGCTGCAGGCGCACGATTGCGGTTTTTTTTCTGCCGTCAAACCAGTAAACTATCGCCATATCAGCTCAAGCACCGAGCAATCACCTATCCGGTCGTCAAGGATCTCCATGAAAGAAGCGTTGGAACACTTACTCGCAGAGGCAATTGCCAGCCTCCAATCACAACAGCAGTTACCGGCGGACTTGCCGGTGCGTATTCAGTTGGATCGTCCGCGCGATAAAAGTCATGGTGATTTTGCCACTAACTTAGCCTTGCTGCTCGCTAAGCCAGCGGGCATGAATCCGCGCGCTCTGGCTGAAGCTATTATCGCTGCTATTCCGAGTAATTCACTGCTGGCCAAGACTGAGGTTGCCGGGCCTGGCTTTATTAACTTCACCTTCAGTCAACAGCAATTACTGGACCAGCTAGAGCGCGCCTACAGCGATGACAAGCTAGCCGTTGATGTTGCTGCCAGCGGTAAAACCATTGTCATTGACTATTCATCGCCAAACCTTGCCAAAGAAATGCATGTGGGCCATTTGCGTTCAGCCATCATTGGTGATGCGGCGGCACGGGTGCAGCGCTTCATTGGTAACACCGTGATTGCGCAAAATCACGTCGGTGATTGGGGCACCCAGTTCGGTATGCTGCTGGCCCACATGGAAGAGCTGGAAGGCGAGGCCATGGCGATGGAATTAAGCAACTTAGAAACCTTTTACAAAGCCGCTAAGAAGCGCTTTGATGACAGCGAAAGCTTCGCCGCACGGGCGCGTGAGTTGGTGGTGGCATTGCAATCGGGCGATGCCAAATGTCGCGCCTTATGGCAGCAATTTATTGATGTATCGTTGAGCCATTGCCAAGAGGTGTATGACCGCCTTGGGGTGCAGCTAACGCGCGCCGATGTTATGGCCGAGAGCGCCTATAATGATGATTTAGCCCAGGTGGTTGCTGACTTGCAGGCACAAGGCTTGTTAGTTGAAGACCAGGGCGCACAATGCGTATTTTTGGATGAATTTCGTAACAAAGACGGCGACGCCTTGCCAGTTATCGTACAAAAGTCTGGTGGCGGATTTTTATATGCTACCACCGATCTCGCCGCCATTCGTTACCGGCAAAACCAGCTGCACGCTGACCATGTGATGTACTTTGTTGATCAGCGCCAAGGCTTACACTTTCAGCAAATTTTTACGTTGGCCCGCAAAGCTGGATTTGTGCGCGATGATGTAAAGCTCGACCATTATGGCTTTGGTACGGTGATGGGCAAAGATGGCCGCCCTTATAAGAGCCGTGATGGCGGCGTCACTAAGTTGGCTGATTTGCTTGATGAAGCTGAAAAGCGGGCTTTAGAACTGCTGCAGAGCAAAAATTCGCAGCTGAGCGATAGCGAGCAGCAGCACGTTGCCAAAGTCATTGGTATCAGCTCGGTGAAATATGCCGACCTGTCGAAGAATCGCACTAGTGACTATATTTTCGACTGGGACACCATGCTTAGCTTTGAGGGCAACACTGCACCGTATTTGCTGTACGCTTATACTCGTGTCACCAGCGTGTTTAACAAAACCGACATTGATGCTACCGCTATTAGTGCGCCCTTTGTGCTCGAAGATGAACGCGAACTGGCGCTGGCTAACCTGTTGGTGCGCTTTAATGAAACCGTCTACAGTGTTGCCGATAAAGCGATGCCGCATTTCCTCTGCGGCTATTTATTTGATTTGGCCGGTGCTTTTTCGACCTTCTATGAGGCTTGCCCAATTCTCGCTGAAGCGCGCGATGAGGTACGCTTGAGCCGACTGAAACTGGCTGCCTTGACCGCCAAGACACTGAAAACCGGATTATCATTGCTGGGTATTGATACCCTCGAGAAGATGTAAGCTATGGATTACGCTAACCGCAAACGTCCGCCGCCGAAAAAGAAGCCCGGTGGCAAGCCTGTGAAGAAGTCAGCCGCCAAAGCGGCAGCGCCGGTATCTTGGCAGTTAGTGGTCATCACCTTGGTGTTGGTGGCCGGATTAATCTGGTTCTTGTACAGCATTGCCGGTAGCCGTGACCAGCAACCGGTGGTGGAACAGCCGCCTGAAATTACCGAACAAATGCAGCGTCAAATCAATAAAGATGCTATTCCTGAATTACCGAAAGACGAGTACAGCTACCCTGACGTGCTGGAAAATCAGGAAGTGATCGTCGATGTCCCTGAGCGTGAACTGGGGCCACCGAAGCTAATGCAATGCGGTTCGTTTCGCAGTGAAAGCGATGCACAAACCTTGCGGGCACGCATCGCACTCACCGGGCTGGAATCACAGGTACGCCGCTCTGAAGGTCGCAATGGTGTGTGGTTTCGGGTCATTCTAGGGCCTTACGCCACCAAGCGTGACGCGGAACGAGATCGCCACAAGCTGCAGCGCGCGCAAGTGCATTATTGTGAGATTTGGAACTGGAATCTCTAGGCTGCTATTGAAATGCGGTGATGCCGTCCTCATCTAGCTGTCATAGCAACATGAGGATGTAAATGTGACTACAATTGTTTCAGTACGCCGTGGTAATCAGGTGGTGATAGGCGGCGACGGCCAAGTGTCGCTCGGCAACACCGTGATGAAAGGCAATGCCCGCAAAGTTCGCCGACTCTACAAAGATCAAGTCATCGCTGGCTTCGCCGGTGGTACCGCAGATGCCTTTACGCTGTTCGAGCGGCTCGACTTGAAACTGGAAAAACACCAAGGCAATTTAATGCGTGCTGCCATTGAGCTGGCCAAAGATTGGCGTACCGATCGCATGCTGCGCCGCTTAGAGGCGATGCTTGTGGTGGCCGACAAGCATGTGTCGCTGCTGATTTCGGGTAACGGCGATGTGGTGCAACCCGAGCATGATCTGATTGCTATTGGCTCAGGTGGTGCGTTTGCTCAAGCTGCTGCCACCGCTCTGCTGGACAACACCGAGCTCAGTGCCCGCGACATTGTTGAAAAAGCCCTCACTATTGCCGGTGATATCTGCGTATTTACCAACCAATTCCAAACCATCGAAATGCTGGAGACCGTTGACCATGTCTGAAATGACCCCACGTGAAATTGTCGACGAGCTCAACCAGCATATCGTAGGTCAAGACAATGCCAAAAAAGCCGTTGCCGTTGCCTTGCGCAACCGCTGGCGGCGCATGCAATTAAGCAGCGATCTGCGCCAAGAAGTCACGCCCAAGAATATCCTCATGATTGGCCCAACTGGGGTGGGTAAAACCGAAATTGCGCGGCGTTTAGCTAAGCTAGCAAACGCCCCGTTTATTAAGGTAGAGGCGACTAAATTCACCGAGGTGGGTTATGTCGGTAAAGAAGTTGAAAGCATTATCAAAGATTTGACCGATATTGCCTTTAAGCAAACGCGCGAACAGATGATGAAGAAGGTGCGCTTTCGTGCCGAAGAAGCCGCTGAGGAACGAATTTTAGATGCGTTACTGCCGCCACCAAAAGGCTGGGCCGATGACCAAGAGCCGCGCGAGCAGAGTAATACCCGCCAGGTATTCCGCAAAAAGCTGCGCGAAGGCCAGCTCGACGACAAAGAAATAGAAATTGATATTGCCATGCCCAGCATGGGCGTTGAGATCATGGCGCCGCCGGGCATGGAAGAAATGACCTCACAACTACAAAGCATGTTCCAGAATATGGGCCAAGCTAAGAGCAAGGCGCGCAAGCTGAAGATCAAAGATGCCTTCAAGCAGTTGGTGGATGAAGAAGCCGCTAAAATGCTCAATCCAGAGGACGTGAAAACCGCTGCGCTGCATGCCGTGGAGCAAAACGGTATCGTGTTTTTGGATGAAGTAGACAAAATATGTAAACGCGGCGATGTCAGTGGCCCCGATGTGTCGCGTGAAGGTGTGCAGCGTGATTTATTGCCGCTGGTCGAAGGCACCACAGTGTCCACCAAGCATGGCATGGTGAAGACCGACCATATTCTATTTATCGCCTCGGGTGCATTTCAGATGTCCAAGCCATCTGATTTGATTCCTGAGCTGCAAGGTAGGTTACCGATTCGAGTGAGTCTTGATGCGCTAACCAGTAACGACTTTGTGCGTATTTTGACCGAGCCGAATGCCTCGCTAACCACCCAGTATCGCGCGCTGATGGCCACTGAAGGCGTCACCATCGATTTTACCCAAGATGGTATTCAACGCATTGCTGAAACCGCCTTTTATGTCAACGAAACCACTGAAAACATTGGTGCGCGTCGCTTACACACAGTGCTCGAGCGACTGATGGAAGAAGTATCCTTTAAAGCCAGTGACTTAACCGGCGAAACCATCGTCATTGATGCCGCTTATGTTGAGCAGCATTTAGGCAAACTGGCGCAAGACGAAGATTTAAGTCGTTATATTCTGTAACCCTTGCTGTTGCCCTGTGCAGTTACCCGCTATACTATGCGTCAACAAATGCGGGTAATTCACAGGTAGGGGAACGGCGATGGAATACAATACTTCGGAACTTTGCGATTTATACCCCGACATGGTCGATGTGGTCGAGCCGATGTTTATTCATTACGGTGGCTTGGTCTCGTTTGGCGGACAGATTGTCACCATCAAGTGCTTTGAAGATAAAGGCCTTATTGAAGAAGTACTGCAACAGCCTGGTACTGGTAAAGTGCTGCTGATTGACGGTGGTGGCTCAGCGCGCCGCGCCCTTATCGACATAGGTATCGCCGAGCAAGCGCTCGACAACGGCTGGGAAGGCATTGTCTGTTTTGGCGCAGTGCGCGATGTAGATGCCCTCGATGAACTCGAAATTGGCATCATGGCGCTGGCATCTATTCCAGTTGGTGCACCGAGTGACGGTATTGGCGAAGTAGATACTGCAGTGAACTTCGGTGGTGTCACCTTCTTACCTGAAGATCATCTCTATGCCGATAGCACCGGCGTGATCCTGTCACCAGAACCACTCGATATCGAATAATTCATGCTGCTGCAACCAGTTGCTTGCCAAGCCTTGTTCAGTCCCCGTGTGGGTGAGCATCGGCTTGGTGAAGTGCTGGCGCAACTCACCGCTATTGATGACCCGCAAAGCTATCAACATGCTCTAGCGCAGGCTTGGAAGCAAGGTCAGCGCATTATGCTGGTGGGTGTACCGGAATCGATTGGGCCACGGGCTAATTTGGGTCGTGGCGGTGCCGAACATGGCTGGTTGGCGGCGCTGAAGGGGCTATTGAACCTGCAAGCGAATGACCTGGTTACGAGTGATTTATTACTGCTGGCGGGTACCGTAGTGACTGACGATCTACAGCAAGCCAGCGCCGATTTAGATCCGCAGGATAGTGCCCAGTTGCAGCAACTGCGTGATCTGTGTGCGCAGCTCGATGAACGCGTCAGCGCGGTGCTAGAACCGGCTTTTGCGCAAGGTTTTGCAGTGATTTTGATTGGCGGCGGACACAATAACGCCTATCCGTTATTGACCAGTCTGGCGGCAGCCACCGAGCATCAAGTTGGCGCGATTAATCTTGACCCGCATGCAGATTTTCGTGCCTGCGAAGGTCGCCATAGTGGCAATGGCTTTAGTTATGCTTATGAACATGGCGCGTTAGGCCACTATCATGTGGTGGGCTTGCACCCTGCCAAGAATAACGCGCGCAGTATTCAACGTTTACAGCAAGCTGGGTTTGGCTGGGTCACACTGCAACAATTATGGCAGCAACCGTGGGCCGAGCAGTTGTTAGCACTGAAGCAGTTAAGTGACAATTGGCATTGCCCGTTCGGTATTGAGATTGATGTCGATGCACTTTACGCTGTGCCTGCCAGTGCTATCAACTTTATTGGTTTGTCGGTCAGTCATGCCGCAACCTTGGTCAGTACCCTAGCCAGTCACAGCAACGCCCGTTATTTACACCTAGCTGAAGCAGCGCCCAGCTTGCACCCGCAAGGGCAAAGTAGTGGCGACATCGTCACTGCACAACTACTGAGTGAGTTAGTACTTGCTTACCTTGACGGCTATTGCCGTAGAGTACCTTGATACCAGCATGCAGCTAGGCGCTGATTGGAAAAGCTATAACTGAGCTCTGCTGCAGCGCTGACATTCCAGCAACATAAATCAGCCCGTTGTCCCACTTTCACCTGCCCCCGGTCGCTTAGCCCAAGTGCTTTGGCAGCATTCACCGTGACCCCACGCAAACACTCTTCGGGGGTGAGTCGAAACAGTGTTGCGCCCATATTCAGCATCAACTGCAAACTCAGCAACGGTGAGGTGCCGGGGTTAGCATCGGTGGCCAGCGCCATGGGCACGCCATAGTCACGTAATAGGTCCATGGGGGGCAGTTTGGTTTCACGCAGAAAATAAAACGCCCCCGGCAATAGCACTGCCACGGTGCCGCTGGCAGCCATGGCGCGTACACCGGCTTCATCGAGATACTCTAAATGGTCGCACGATAGTGCCTGGTAGCGTGCCGCCAGCTCACTACCATGTTGGTTGGATAATTGTTCGGCGTGCAATTTCACCGGAATACCGAGCGCCTGGGCGGCGGCAAATACTCGTTCGGTTTGTGCTGGGGTAAAGCCCACCGACTCACAAAATGCATCCACTGCATCCACTAGGCCTTCTGCGGCTAAGGTCGGTAAAATCTCCGTAACAATGTGCTCGATATAGTCATCGGCGCGCTGCTTAAATTCAGGCGGTAAGGCGTGCGCCGCAAGTAAGGTGGTTTGCACCGATACCGCCGCACTATGGCCAAGTGCTCGTGCCGCAGCCAGTTGCTTGCGCTCGTCGGCCAGCGACAAACCGTAACCGGACTTGATTTCAATCGTGGTGACACCTTCGTCCATCAGTGCCTGTAGGCGCGGCCGCGACACCGTAATCAGATCATCTAAACTGGCAGCACGGGTGGCGCGTACAGTGGCGGCAATACCACCGCCGGCGGCGGCAATATCGGCATAGCTAGCGCCATGCAAGCGTTGGGCAAATTCATCGGCGCGCGAGCCAGCCCAGACCAAGTGGGTATGGCAATCAATGAGCCCCGGGGTAACCAGCCCACCGTTGCCATCAAACACTTCACCATCATGCCGAGGGGCGGTTGCAGCCGGCCCCACATAGGTGATTACACCATCGGCAAAATCCACCACTGCCTGCTCCTGTAAGCCATAGCCGCTACCAACCATGGTGGCAATACTGACATTGGCAATCCGCTGTGGCTTGTGGCTCATAGTGACTCCTAAAAATAACTTGTATATACAATTAAGGTTTTCTACACTTTAGCACATCATTCGCTCGGTGACAGGAGCTCAGGGGGCAACATGGCCAAATTTTCCGGCATCAAACAACATTTATACAGCAAAATTGCATCAGGTGAATGGCCTGAACATCATCCTGTGAGTTCTGAAAATGCGCTCGCACAACAATTTAATGTGAGTCGTATGACGGCGCGTCGAGCACTGCAAGAACTGGCCGATGAGGGGCTGGTGATCCGCAGCAAAGGCTCGGGCACCTATGTAGCGCCTATTAAGTCGCAAACCTCGTTTATGGCTATCCGCAACATTGCCGATGAAGTGCGTGGTCGCCAGCATCAGTATCGCGCTGAGGTGCATGTCTTGCGGCGTGAGCCAGCCACCGCGCAAGTTGCGGAATTGCTGAAGTTGGTGCCGAATGCACCGGTCTATCACTCAGTGATTAGTCACTTTGAAAACGATCTGCCGGTGCAGGTTGAAGAGCGTTTCGTAAACCCAGCGTTAGTACCGCATTATCTCAAGCAAGATTATCGCGTTATTACCCCGCATGAGTATTTGTGCGCGGTATCACCGCTCACCGAAGCCAGCCATCAAATTGAAGCCATCAGCCCATCTGCACAGGTGTGCCAGTGGCTGAGTTTAACCAAGCCAGAACCTTGTTTACGCATTAATCGTCGTACCTGGAGCGATGCCGGTGTGGTGACCTATGCGGTGCTCACGCATCCGGGCTCACGCTTCAGCTTGGGCGGTCATTTACATTTTTCTAGTCCCCGTAGTAAGGATAACTCATGAGTCAAAGTCGTTTAGATACCAATCGCAGTATTCGCGCTGCCCGTGGTAATACACTCACCACCGCCAATTGGCAGATCGAAGCCGCTAAACGCATGTTGATGAATAACTTAGACGCTGAAGTAGCGGAGCACCCGCATGCTTTGGTGGTTTACGGCGGTATTGGCCGTGCTGCGCGAAATTGGGAAAGTTTTGACAAGATTGTTGAAGTACTGGAGCGCCTGCGTCCAGACCAAACCTTGTTGATCCAATCAGGTAAGCCGGTTGGCGTGTTCCCCACCCATGAAGATGCACCGCGGGTGCTGCTGGCGAACTCAAATTTAGTGCCGCAGTGGGCCACCTGGGAGCATTTCAACGAGCTCGATAAAGCGGGTTTGATGATGTACGGACAAATGACCGCTGGATCATGGATCTACATTGGCTCGCAAGGCATTGTGCAAGGCACCTACGAAACCTTCGTTGCGGTAGCCAAGCAGCATTTTGATGGGGTTGCCAAAGGCCGTTGGATCCTCACCGGTGGTTTAGGTGGTATGGGCGGTGCGCAACCGCTAGCCGCCACTATGGCTGGCTACTGCATGTTAGCCGTTGAAGTGGATGAGTCGCGCATCGATTTCCGCCTGCGTACCCGTTATGTCGATCATAAGGCCACCAGTTTGGATGACGCCCTAGCGCTGATTGATACGGCGCGCCGCGAAGGCCGGGCTATTTCGGTAGGGTTACTTGGTAACGCTGCAGATGTGTACGCTGAATTAGTACAACGCAACATCACCCCTGATGTAGTGACTGATCAAACCTCCGCACATGACCCGCTACATGGCTATGTACCGCAGGGTTGGAGTCTCGAGCAGTATGTGGCTGCGCAGCAACGTGATCCGCAAGCCACGGTAACAGCGGCAAAGCAAGCTATGGCGGTGCAGGTGAAGGCAATGTTGACTATGCAACAACGTGGTGCTGCTACCCTTGATTACGGCAACAACATTCGGCAAATGGCCAAAGATATGGGTGTTGCTGATGCCTTTAACTTCCCAGGCTTTGTACCGGCCTACATTCGGCCATTGTTCTGTGAGGGCATTGGCCCATTTCGCTGGGTGGCGTTGTCGGGCGATCCAGAAGATATCTATAAAACCGACGCCAAAGTGAAAGAACTGATCCCGGATAATCCACATCTGCACAATTGGCTCGATATGGCGCGGGAGCGCATTGCCTTTCAGGGCCTGCCCGCTCGAATTTGCTGGATTGGCCTAAAAGACCGCGCCCGTATTGCGCTGGCTTTTAACGAGATGGTGCGCACGGGTGAAGTATCAGCACCGATTGTGATTGGTCGCGATCATTTAGATTCGGGCTCAGTGGCTAGCCCAAATCGCGAAACCGAAGCCATGCTCGATGGTTCTGATGCAGTATCTGATTGGCCGTTATTGAATGCGCTACTCAATACCGCCGGCGGTGCCACTTGGGTTAGTTTGCATCATGGTGGGGGTGTTGGCATGGGCTACTCGCAACATTCCGGTGTGGTGATTGTAGCCGATGGCACTGAGGCCGCTGGCAAACGCTTGGCGCGGGTGCTGTGGAACGATCCAGGTACAGGAGTGATGCGTCACGCCGATGCTGGTTACCCCATTGCCCAACAATGTGCCCGTGAGCAGGGCTTAGATTTACCGATGCTGGAGAATTTATAATGGCTGCACAGTTTGTATTACGGCCAGGCGAACTTAGCCTTAATGACCTACGTCAATGGTGGCAGCAGCCGCAGCATTTGCAATTGCACGCCGATGCGACTCCGGCTATTGCTGAATCAGCCGCTACGGTTGCCTCGGTGTTGGCCGCCGGCAAAGTGGTATATGGCATCAATACCGGCTTTGGTTTGTTGGCCAACACCCGCATTCCGCAGGAAAAGTTAGAAGATTTGCAGCGCCGCATTGTGCTATCTCATGCTGCTGGTACCGGAGCACTGATGCAGGACACTGTGGTGCGGCTGATGCTGTTATTGAAAATTAATAGTCTAAGCCGTGGCTATTCAGGGGTTCGTCCGCAGGTGATAGATGCGTTGATAGCGTTGTTGAACCATGAGGTCTACCCCTGTGTGCCGAGCAAAGGCTCGGTCGGTGCCTCGGGCGACTTAGCGCCGCTGGCACACATGGTGTTGCCGTTATTGGGCGAGGGCCAAGTGCGCTATCGTGGACAGATCATGAACGCTGTCGAGGGCCTTGCGCTGGCCGGCTTAAAACCGCTCGCGCTGGCGCCGAAAGAGGGCTTAGCGCTACTGAACGGTACTCAAGCATCAACCGCACTGGCGTTGCATGGTCTGTTCCAAATTGAGCGGGTCTTCCACGCCGCACTGGTGGTCGGCGCGACCGCCGTTGAAGCCGCTCTGGGCTCACGATCGCCATTTGATGCACGTATTCACGCGGTACGCGGCCAGCCTGGACAAATCAAAGTCGCGGAAAGCTTCCGTGCCCTGTTGGGCGACAGTTCCGAAATTGCCGC
>CAYXGO010000014.1:13405-16503 GCA_964464575.1 uncultured Pseudomonas sp.
GCATTGTCTGAGCGCCGCAGTGCTTTGTTAATCGACAAGCATTTGACCAATTTGCCGCCATTTTTAGTCAACGACGGTGGCGTGAATTCTGGTTTTATGCTGGCGCAAGTGACCGCCGCGGCCCTAGCATCAGAGAATAAAACTTTGGCGCACCCTGCCTCTATCGACAGCTTGCCAACCTCGGCCAACCAAGAAGATCACGTTTCGATGGCGACTTTTGCCGCGCGGCGACTCACTGATATCGCCGAAAATATCCGCGACATCGTGGCGATTGAGTGGTTAGAAGCAGCCCAAGGGTTAGATTTCCGCCGTCCACTAAAAGCCTCAGCGGCGGTTGAGCAAGCACAAGCGTGGCTGCGGCAGCGGGTCAGCTTTTACGATCAAGACCGCTACTTTGCTCCAGATATTACTGCAGCTGCGGAGTTAGTCGGCAGTGGTCAGCTGAGTCAGCTGGTACAGGTTGGTGCACTGTTGACCAGCGAATAAGTTGTTAGTGAAGAAGACAGTTAGCTGTCTTCTTCATCCTTTAAGGTTTGGCAGTCGAGGCACAGGGGTGCTTCAGGCTTTGCCGCTAAGCGCGCTGTGCTGATCTCATCGCCACACTCTACACATACACCAAACTCACCATTTCGCATACGCTGCAAAGCGGCGGTAGCTTGTTCGGCCCGAGTTTTATTCGAGGGGTCGGCCACCATGGCTTCTAGCTTACTGCGGATCCGCAACAACTGGGGTACGGATAGTGAATCACTCATGTTGATGTCCTTCTTGTTCAATCACTGCTGCTGACTGACTCAGCTAAAACGACAAATTGCCCGGAGAACTCTGCCACCGGTTTGTGCCCATCGAACACCTGCGACTTCAGGGTGACTCTCGCGTTACGACCGTCTATGAGCGTCGATAAATCACCGACCATATTGGCCACATGGGCAACCGCGCGTGGCTCGCGCGTCAGTGGTTTATGATAGTGAATAGCGCCATCGGCCAACACCACCGCACCACTCAAGTTGCGCTCGCGCAATTGTAAATGCAGGAGACCCCAGCAAGTCAAGGTTGCCAGCGAATAAATACTGCCGGCGAACATAGTGCCGTGCACATTGATGTTACGCGATAAAATAGCTTGGGTTTCAAACTCACGACCACTGTATTGGTGAATTTGAATGCCCATAGTTTCCGAAATCGGAATATCATGATGCCAGGTTTGCTGCAACTCATGGCACCAGTCGGGTCGATAGATAATACGGTTGATGTCGTTAAAGGTTTTACGCAGCTGATGTTCAGCCGATGGATTTTTCACGGTATCGGCTTGCTCTTTGTGTTCGTAGCCGCATTTCAAGTAAAAGCCCAGAGTATTATCGCGCGAGTTGATCACCACATGGCGCGCCCCATCGCGGCGCGCTAACTGTTCTAGTTCGTCTAAAATAGCCACGCCATGGCCTTGGCCGCGATATTCCGGTGCCGCCGCCATAAAGCGAATTTGCGCTTCCTCTGGGCTGTTAAAATGCAGTCGCCCAACCGCAATAGCTTCGCCTGCGTTGTTCACCACCATGCGATGAATACCTACCTGATCGTATTCATCTTGTTCGGAGCCACGCGGCCGCTGAAACGGTTGCCGCAACACCCGCCAACGTAACTGATAGTAGCGTTCCAGTTGCTCGGCGGTAGTTGGCTCGATGACCTGATACATACGCTTTATTTGCCCTTGCTATTGAGTAAAAAGGTGACTGGACCATCATTGGTCAAGCTCACCTGCATATCCGCTCCGAACTGACCGGTAGCAACGTAAATACCCAGTTGTTGCAGTTCAGCTACAAACTGTTCATACAAAGGTTCGGCTTGCGCGGGTGCCGCAGCGCTGGAAAAACTCGGGCGCCGGCCGCTATTGGTATCTGCGGCTAACGTAAATTGCGATACCACCAGCACACTGCCAGCAATATCGGTGACACTCAAGTTCATTTTGTCGTCGGCATCGCTAAACAATCGATACTGAGCTACCCGCTGAGCTAGTTTTTTTACATCACTGGCTTGGTCGTCACGCTCTATACCAAGCAACACCAACAGCCCCTGTTGGATGCTACCTACGGTGGTACCCGCAATAGCTACGCGAGCCTCAGTCACTCTCTGCAGCAGCGCTATCATGCTCCAAAAACTCCTCAATACTTGCAGTTAACTCGGCACCCACTAAGACAATATTCCAGCTCACAAAGATCCACAGCAACATAATTGGAATAGCCGCTAACGCGCCATAAATGGCTTCATAGGAAGGGAATGCGGTGATATAGGCGGCAAAACCGCGTTTGGCCAGCTCAAACAGAATAGCAGCAACCAATGCGCCCCAAATGGCATGGCGCACTTTCACCACGCGGTTGGGCATCATCACATACAAAATCACGAAGGCAATCAGTGAGGTGAGCACTGGAACCACGCTTAACAGCATGGTGCGAAAGCCAGACACATAATCATCGGCAAATGTGGTCAGTGAGATGACGTATGAGGTCACTGCCATGCCAGAGCCCATCAATAATGGCCCCAGCGTGAGAATCATCCAATACACAGCGAGGGCAACCGATAAGCGGCGGCGTTGTTTGTTACGCCAAATACGGTTCATGGTGGCATCAATGGTGGAGATCAAGTTAACCGCCACCACAATCACAAATATCACGCCCACCCCGGTCATCTTCGACACGTTGCCAATAAAGGTGTTGAGATACTCGGACAAGACCTCGCCTGAGGTCGGCATTAAATTAGCAAATAAGAATGTCTCAAGTTGCAGCCGCAAGTCGGTAAACATGGGAAACGCAGAAAAGATAGAAAACACCACTACGAGCATTGGTACTAAGGCTAGCATGCTGACGAAGGTCAGATGACCGGCAATAATGGTGATACGATCGTCGAGGCAGCGCTGTCCGAAATAGCGCAAAAAGCGTCCGGCGCTCAACAGTTTATCTTTTGCGCTCATGATCCAAGTAGGTTGTTCTGCCATGCAAGTAATCCCATTGATGCGTTGCTGCGTAATCACAAGCTACAAAGTATAGCGAGTTGGAGCAAGAGATGATTGTCATTTTTGGTGCCGGTGGTGGTTTAGGCCAGGCGTTAGTCAA
>CAYXGO010000015.1:0-9319 GCA_964464575.1 uncultured Pseudomonas sp.
CATGGCACCAGTGGGTAAGGTGGCCGACTCGGGTGTGACTAAATTACTGATAGCAAAGAAATACGGTAGATTATTCGGTAATTCCACCTGATTACTGTCGCTAATACGATAGCTGCCCGGAGCAAAGCCACCAAAGCGCACGGCAACATTATTGCCGGCTTTATCGGTAAAGCCCCAGTCGCTGGTCCAGTAAGCCTCATCATCGACGGTGATGGCTGAAATCAGGTCAAAGGTGCCTTGGCTACCAAGTTGCTGCGTGGGTACAAATTCATCGTTCTCATCGAGCAAGTTGAGTACACGGGTGTCACTGGCAGTACTGAACAGGTTGAAGTTGTTAGTGCTGCCTAACATGCCGGCACTGACAAAGCCGAGTTCATCCAAGGTTTCACCGAGCTCGGCATCGCGAGTAAACACCACGCTACCGCGGAATTCTTCGGTTGCAGACATGGCACGCAGTAAGCCAATTAAAGCGTCAAAATCGCCGCCAACAAATTGTCCGTACAGGCTGCCGGAGGTGAAGAAGCCCTCACCTAATAACTCCATGGCGCTAGCCGACTGACCCAGTAGGTCGGTAATTGCGGCCAAACCAGTCAGCCGACTTTGCTCGCCACTAACTTCAAATAGCAGCATCACGGCAACTTCAGATGCGGTGAAATCGACCACGATGTTACCCGTCAGTGGGTCAATGGTGGTGCCACTGATATCACCAATTAAGCCACTGCCGCCAGCCAGCTGATAGCTAAAACTGACTTGCTCGGGCAAGCTTTCGGGAGCTTGTTGATTGGCAAAAATGAAATGATAGTTGCGACTGTTATCAAGGCTTTCGGTGCTGTAGTCGTGAGCGCTCCCTTGCAAGATCTGCAGGTCATAACTACCCCCTTGCCAATACCCCCAATAGATATGCAGTGGCCCTGATGCGGTTTCGAGCAGTAGTTGGTGATCGCCGTCAGCACCCACCAAACCAGCGCTATCTAAGGCTAAAAAGCGATAACTGCCAGCACTACTATCAACCCGCTGGCCTAGTAAGGCACCGCTGACATCGCCATTATTGGTGGCTAGCCAGCTACCTAGGGCGCCTGCTTGTAACCCCAGTTCGCCTGAACTACCGAGGCTGATGCCATCAGACCAACCGACTTGCTGCATAAACCGGTAATCGCTATCGATGACACGACAGGGGAAGTTCCAGCGACAATCATTACCGAATACCAAGGTACCCCAGCCATCAAGTTGCCCACCATTATGGGCAATGCGCAGATAAATACCGGCTAAGAAGGCATCAATACCCCACTGCGGGGCGCCGGTAAAACTGCCAAACAGGGTGCCTTGTTGCACCAGCGGATTACTGCCGACTTCGCTCAAGCTCATACCATTGGCATAGAGTTCGGTGATGCTAGTAATGCCTTGCAGGGTGCGCACCAGCTCGGTTAGATAACTGAATTGCAAGTCCACAGCCACCGCGTTGCTGCTGAAATCGACACTCAGCAAACCGCTGGGGGCAAATTGCAACTGACTGCCGTCACTGAATACCACACCATAGTTAGGTTGCAGTGCGAACTGCAGAACTTGATTGCTGTAAAGGTCTAAACCCAATTGTTGCGCACTGTTGAAGCTGCTCAAGGTATAGTCGCTGAGCAAATAATGGAAGCTGCTGCCGGCACCGGTGAAGGGGGTAACCGGCGTCAGCGTGTAGCTATCTGCGGCCCAATAGCCGTGACTTATGGTGGATTGCGCACCGAGGTGCCAATCTGCTGCTGTCAAGGTTTGCGCAAACGCTGGGCTGGCGCCTTCATTGGCGCTGAAGCTATACCAGCTGCCGGTTAATTGACGAAGTTCACCACTGGCACCGAGCACTTGGGTGATGTCTTCGTCACGCTGTAAATACCCCAGCGCGGTGCTGTTGACACCAAAGGGGGTTAATGCCGGATCAGGGTCGGGGTCTGGATCAGGGTCGGGGTTCAAGTCATCAATGATGTCTTCGGCTTGTTGCTGGCCTTGATCTTGCTGTGCCTGCTCGGGCGCTGTCAGTGGTTGCTGATTCAACAAAGATGGGGGCGGATTATTGGGGCCAGAGCCACCGCCACCGCTTGGTGGTGGGTTTTGCTCATCATCGTCAGAGCCTTGAATGGTGTCCTCACCAAATACGTCATCAGGGCTATTCGGGAGTGGCTGCGGCAAGCTGTCTAAATCGGGCACGTAAAAACTTTGCCCAGGCGCCACCAGCTGTTCACCGACATTAGTACGCATTGCCACCGCACCACGTAACACTTGTAAATAAGTTCCCGCCGGCGAGTTATTGAATTGCGCTTCGTTACCACGGATCACATGCACGATGCGCAGTTCGGTACCGCGAATACCCATAGTCGCTACTGGCGTGGTGAATTCTACCGCTTGGGGTTGGGCGCTACCAATGGCGCCGGTAATGGCGCGTAAACCGCCGCGTAATAACTCGGTTTTTTGGCTGCCAGCGGCCGGGTCCGCAGCATCGTAACGAAAGCTGGTAATCCGCAGAGTCGAATCAGGCCGTAGCGCGATCAAACTTTGGTCAGCAAAGCGAATTTGCGCCGTGGCGCCGGGTGCGGTGGTGATGCTATCGCCCGCCAGCAACGCCATGTTGCGCTGCCCGCTTAGCTCGGCGCTATCACGCTCAACTCGAACATCGCCAAACACAAACATCAAGCGCGCAGCTTCGCTGGCGGCTTGGGCAAAAACACTGTGGCTGGCGAGCAGCATAATGCTCAGCAGCAGCCATTGGCAAAGGCGCTTAGTACACATAGGTCACCGTCCATTGCAGTAAAGTTTGATCAAGATTGAAGAAATCGATAGATGAGCGTTGATCGCGATACAGCGCTGAAGCGCCGGTACGCCAGTTGTTGCTCAGTTGATAGAGCCACTCGAGTCGCGCAGTAAAGGCATGGTCATCACGATCTTCGTCGATGCCGCGGTTAAATACTGAAAAACCAGGGCTATGGTAACGTAAGTTTTGATAGCTTAATTGAGCGACCCACTGTTGCTGGGCCGTCATGGTGTAGTCTGCTTGCACGGATAACGCATTGCGCGCGGCATTGCCACCTTGACGGAACGGATTATTCTGCACCCGTTCAATATCGTAGGCATAGCGACTGCGCAAGGTTATGTTCGCGCGCAGGTTGTGCACCCATTCCAATTCAAATTGGGCAGCGCGATAGTCGTTACGGGCTTGTTCAAAGGAAAAATCACGCACCCGGGCATTAAAATTGTAGGTGTTGTCGGTATCCCATTGATGTTGCCAGCCGACTAACAGCCCCACATGACGGCGAAATTGCGCGTCATCGAGCCAAATTTGCCCCACATCAATGCCGTAACGCGCGGTATTGCGCTCATCGGTTTTTATTCCGTAGGTGAATGAGCCCTGGATAATACCAGTATCGAACGCTTGCGCAGCGCTGTCTTGGTTCAATCGTAATTGACCAGCCACCGAGGCCTCAATAAAGCTAGTGCTATTGAGTTCGCGTTGAAATAGCCAAATACCGCGGGCATTGGTGAAATAGGTCTCATCGGCTTCAAGTACCGCGAGCCCTTCGAGGAAGGTATTTTCAAAGAGGTCAAAACTGCTCGGATAATTAAGATAGTTGCTATCGTAGCCACCGTCAAAACTGAGCACCACCAGATGGGTTCCCGCTGCAGCTTGGGCCCGCCGTTCAGCAATAATGGCACGATAGTCAATGACCGCTTGGCGTGCTGCCGGCGGTGGATTAAAGCCATCAACAATAGCCAGTTGTTGTTCGGCCCGATCAAGGCGGTTGAGGGCCAAATAAGCGGCGGCAAGTTCCAAATGCGCACCGGCATGGCTAGGGTCGGTCAAAATAGCGCGCTCTAGTGCTAGTGCGGCTAAGCTCGCTTGACCAGCGCGCAGCGCTGCCACACCGTACCAATAATCATAACGAGCGATACCGGCGTAATCACTTTCAAGGGCTTCAAGCTGTGCTAGTGCAGCCTCATAGTCAGCGCTTTGAATGAGCTGCTGTGCAGCCTGAAGGTGACCAGTAAGGGTCGCGTCATCAGCGGCCTGACTCAGTGCCGCGGGGCTGAGCAACGCGCTCAGCAGCAGTAATATTCGAGAATTCATGGGTTCGCCTTTTGCTCAGGTGCGCAAGTCAGACAGTGTTAGATTTAAGTTAAGCTCAGTTGTAGCAATTTGCAACGTGGATTGGTTAATATTTCAACAGGTCAGCGCAGACAGACCAGTGTGGGTACGCCATCAATTCTTCCCGAATAGCCTCCTCGTAGGTAGGCTTTAGGTGCGTTAACCACACATGACTGGGGGGATATTGCATGGCCTCGAGCACTTGCGCCACCATGGCAGGAGTCAAATGCCCGGTAGCTACGGCTAATTGCTGATAACTGTCGGCAAAGGAGCACTCCAAAATCAGATGATCGGCCGGCTCCAGTTGATTCAATTGCTCAATCAATGCCGGAGTATAGGTGGTGTCGGCAGCAAAAATAGTGTGCATGCCACGCTTTTTCACCGAATAGCCAAAACAAGGTACGGTATGGCTGGTCGTAAATGGCGTGATCACTAAGTCGTCTAATTCGAGTGGTTGCAGGGGTTCCAGCACCTGATAGCGCATAGTCGGCTGCTGCTGGCCCGGCGCCGCACGGCTAAAATCCGGCCATAACACATAGTTAAAAACGTGTTGCTGCAAAGCTGCCAAAGTATCGGCATGGCCATAAATGGTCACCGGTTCATCGCTATTGTGACCAATAATATTGGCGAGCAAAATGGGCAGGCAGCAAATGTGGTCCATGTGCGAATGGCTAATAAAAACATGCCTAATGGCCAGCATTTCAGTTATCGACAAACGCTCCAAGCCAGTGCCGGCATCAATTAATATCCGCTCTGACACTTGCAAACAGGTGCTGCCTTGTAGGTCTCCGTTACTGCTACCAATGCCGCCGTTACAGCCAAGAAAATTGATATTCATGGTCTTTTACTATCGTTAGGGAGGGAATAGCCCGGTAACGAGAGCAAATCCGGTTCATCAATTTGCTCCGTCTTGAGAAATTTTTTGGCGTAACTGAGATACACCTGCTTATCAACGAATAATCTGAATAAGTCTGGATCAAGATGATTGTTCTCGACCATTTCACCCATGATTTTAAGACTTTGCGAGATGCTCATGGCTTTTTTATAGGTGCGGTCAGGCGCGGTGAGTGCTTCAAACACATCAGCGATGCCCATCATCCGTGCCGGAATTGACATTTGTTCGCGGGTTAAACCGCGCGGGTAGCCCTTGCCGTCCATGCGCTCATGATGACCGGCGGCATATTCCGGCACGCGAGCGAGATGTTTGGGGAAGGGTAGTTGTTCGAGCATATTAATGGTGTGCACCATATGATCTTGCATAATTTGCCGTTCATCGGCAGTTAGGGTGCCGCGGCGAATGGATAGCATAGCCACTTCTTGCTCGTTCAATAGCGGCTGATACTCGCCATGCACATCGCAGTATGGATATTTGGCAATCTCTTCAATGCGCGTGATGGCCTCATCGGAGAGGGTTTCGCCGCCTTTGTTGACCTCGTGTAAAAAGGCCAGATCATCGACTAGCTGTTGTTTCTGGCGTGCCCACTCGGGCTGTTTGGCTAACGCGGCAAAGCGCGCTTCAACGGCATCCATGCGGTCATTGATGGTTTCTAATTTGCGACTTTTCTCCACCACATGCGGCGGCGTGACAATTTTACCGCAGTCATGCATCCAGGCCGCGGTTTTTAGTTCGTAGCGTTCATCGGCGCTCATACGGAACTGCTCAAGGCCCGGATACCGAGCACCATTGGCGGCGTCGGCAATCATCAGGGTCAATTCCGGCACGCGCCGGCAATGCGCCCCGGTTTGTGGTGACTTGGCATCAATCGCGTTGGCAATCACTTCGGTAAAACTATCAAACAGATGATGCAAATCAGCCACTAAACGCTGATTGGTGAGGGCAATAGCCGCTTGTGAGGCGAGCGATTCGGTTAATTCGATGTCTTCGGCGACAAAGGGTACGGTATGGCCGTTGGTATCGAGCTTATTGATCAGCTGTAACGCACCAATCACCTCGTTTTCGTGGTTTTTAAGCGGCACCGCTAATACTGAGCGGGTACGGTAACCGGTATTTTGGTCAAACGCGTGGGTACCGGAAAAGTCATAACCTACGGTGGCATAAGCATCGGCAATGGCAATGGTACGTTCACTAATGACGCAATTTACTGCCACCATATTGTCGTTCGGCATACCATCGGCATTGTACATGGGCAGTGGCTTAAACTTGTCAGATAACGGCTCGCCATAGCCGCCATAATGAATACCAAGCTGTTGGTTTTGCACCAGCGCAAATTCAAGTTGACGTTGTTTGACTAAGTACAGCGAGCCTGCATCGGCACCACTGAGGCGCCGCGCGCTGGTTAAAATCAGCTCCAGCAGTTTAATCGCATCGCGTTCGGCAGAGAGTGCAATACCAATGCGATTGAGTTCTCGAATACGTTGCAGTAAATCATATGTCGCCATGCTGATTACGCCTTGGATAGATGGGTAAAGACGCCATCCCAGTCCTTGGGTGGTGGATTGTCTAAATAATAGGTGCAGCGTCTGCAAAACAGCAAGCCTAATTGTTGATTATTTATTTCTTGGTAGCAGGCTTTGGCGGCGGCAAAGTCACCGAGTTGGTAATAATCCCAAGCTTTGCGGGTGACATCGATACTGTGTTGATCGTCGCTGAGCAATAATTCTAGGAGCTGTACTGGGGCTTGGCGACCTTTCACCCGCACCAAGTCAACTGGCCGTAACGGCAGTTCAGCGGCGCGCGCACCAAGCGCTGCCACGGTATCAGCGCTCAGCAGAATGTGGGCACCGTAGGTTTTACTGAGCGCCTCAATGCGTGAGCCCAAATTAACGTTATCCCCCATCACGGTGTAGGCCATGCGAAAATCCGAGCCCATGTTGCCCACGCTCATCAGCCCGGTATGCACACCAATACCCATCTGCAACGCCGGCAGGCCTTGCTGAACAAATTCACGGTTGCTATCGGCTAGCGCCCGTTGCATCGCCAACGCACCTTGTACGGCATGCCAGGCATGTTCGCTATCGGCTAATGGCGCGCCCCAAAACGCCATCACCGCATCACCCATATATTTATCAATGGTGCCACGGTGCTGATGAATCGCTCGAGTCACTGGCGATAGTAACTGATTCATGACCCGGGTTAATTGCGCTGGCGCTAGGTTTTCGGCAAAGCTGGTAAAGCCGCGTACATCCGAGAATAACACGGTTAACTGGCGTTCTTGGCCGGTCAAATCGAGCGCCTCGGGGTTGGCAACAATGTCATTGACCAACTCAGGCGGCACGTACAGGCCAAATTGATTGGTAACTTGTTGCTTGGCTTGGCTTTCACGCCAAAAATTCAGCGCTAAATGCCAACCCATTAACAGCATAATCAGTAATAATCCTGACGCTAATGGCAGCAGTAAGCCGTGTTGCCAGGCGTACAGATTAGCTGCCGTATAGCTTGTCAGTAGCAGCGCACAGAGCGCCACTAACCAAAGCGCAGGTAATTTCGGTAAGCACCAGGTCAGCAGTGCACCTATCAGCAGGAGTAGGATCACCGTGATGGCAATCGCGTAGCCCGGTTCGCTGAGCAAATTCAGCTGCAGTAAGCCGGCTAACACCGAAGCATGAATTTCTACCCCTGGGAATACCGCGCCAACCGGGGTAGAGCGCAAGTCCATCAAGCCGGGCGCCGAGGTACCGAGTAAGACAATCGCGCCGCTAAGTTCAGCATGTAGTTGGTTGCTGTTGAGCAGTTCGGCGGCACTGATATGGGTAAAGCTACCGCGTGGTCCATACCATGGCACTAATACTGCTGCGTGCGGGTCGGTGGGCAGGCGATAGCCGCCGACATCAACCGCCTCGAGTTGCCATAAGCCACCCGCTAAATGGGTTTCTAAGGTGACCGGCGGCATCGCCAGTAAGGTTTGCAGCATTGCCAGTGGCAGCGAGGGATAAAGCTGTTGCTGATAGCTTTGTAACAGCGGCACACGGCGGAAGATACCATCGCCATCGACCATTGGGTTATCAAAAAAACCGCCGTGCAAAGCCTGCTGCTGCAGTATCGTCAGGTTACTGGCATAACGCTGTGCGGTGACCAGCGGTAAGTCGGCCAGTTGCGGGCTGGTTACGGTATTGCTGTGGGTGCTGAGGACTGGCAGCGGCGCTGGCAGTTGGCCGGTGTTAGCGACTGTGCCATCGGCGCCGGCGGAGCGGTCAAAATAAAAGCCACTGACAATCGGGTAGCGCTGCATAACGTCGGCTAAGCGCTGATCACCGCTGGCTGGCGCTGGTTGGTCAGCCAATTGTGGGTACTGTTGTTGCAACGACTGCCATTGTTGCGCGAGTAGATTTTGCTCTTGCTCGGCAAATACGATATCGAGCCCTAATAAGGCAATTTGTTGCTGCTCGAATAGCCGTTCTATGAGATCCGCAACTTGGTCGCGTGGCCATGGCCACTGGCCAAACTGAGCCAAGCTGGCTTCATCAATATCGACAATTACGATATCACTAGGCGCATCGCTCGGCAGGTTTAGGTTGACCCGTTGGTCGTAGCTGATCCATTCCAGCCGTTGCAGCAGTTGGCTGGGCCACAAGCCAATTTGCTCGCCTGCCAGCCATAGCACGAGAATGGCACTACCAACAGTTTGCAACCAACGGGTTCGGGTCATTTCACTCGCATCACCAAGGCGTACATAACCGGCACCACAACCAAAGTGAGCAGGGTTGCGAAGCCTAAGCCAAACATAATAACCACCGCCATACTGGCGAAAAAGCCATCGAATAACAAGGGGATCATGCCGACAATGGTGGTCACCGCGGTCATTGCCACCGGCCGCACGCGGCTCACCGAGGCATCAATCAGCGCTACCAGAGTGTCTTTACCTGCGGCTAATTCAACCCGCACTTGCTCTAACAGCACCACACCGTTTTTGATTAGCATGCCCGATAAGCTCAAGAAGCCCAACAACGCCATAAAGCCAAACGGCTGATTGGTCAGCACCAAGCCTAAGGTCACGCCAATAATACTGAGTGGCACCGTAGTCCATAAAATGGCGGCTTGGCGAATTGAGCTGAACAGCAGCACGGTAATGATAAACATCACCACAAAAGCCAACGGTAGCGCCTCAAATACTGCCCCGGTAGCTTTTTTCGAGGCCTCATGCTCACCACCAAATTGCAACTGATAGCCATGTGGCAGCTCAATCTGCTCGAGCTGGGGGCGCAGTTGGGCAAACACTTGGGCCGGTGTTTGTTCGC
>CAYXGO010000015.1:9329-12950 GCA_964464575.1 uncultured Pseudomonas sp.
TATTCAGCGGCGGATCAGCCATCACTGTGAGGGTGCGTTTGCGGTCACGGCGCAAAATCAAATGATCTTCGAACTCTAACTGTACGTCGGTGACCACTTGCGCCAGCGGTACATGTTGTTGCAGCGCATTGCTATATACTTGCAGCTCTTGCCAATCTTGAATGCTGGCCCGCTCGTTGGCTGGCGCGCGCACAATGATCGGTAATAGTTCGGTGCCATCACGGTACACCCCAACGGTTTGGCCACTAAAGTTACGCAGTAACACCGCATCGACATCGGCTTTGCTAATACCTAGCCGACGCGCGGCCGCCTCGTTGAATTGCGGGCGCAACACTTTACTGCGCTGGCGCCAGTCATCACGCACATAGGTCACCAAGCCGCTTTGCTGCATGACCTGTTTGGCTTGGTCGGCTAATAACCTAAGTTGGTTCGGGTCAGGGCCAATAAACCGAGCTTCCAATTTCGCCACATTGGGCGGACCCATTTCGATGCCTTTAATCTTGTATTCCACATCGGGTTGTTCGCGCGCAATGATCTCGGTAAAGCTCAACAATGCCTGCTCCAATTGCGCCCGATCGCGGCCACGAATAATCAGTTGGGCATAGCTTTCGTACGCTCGTTCAACCATATAGGTGAGGGTAAAACGCGGTGCCCCTTGGCCGACCGTGGCGGCAATAAACTCAATGTATTCGGCATCAGGATGTTGTTGCATCAATACTTCAAGTTGCTGTGAGCGCAGCGCGGTGGCGCGAATATCGGTACCCTGCGGATACCACAGGTCAATCATCGCCATGGGCAGAGTAGAGGGTGGAAAAAAGCTCTGCTTGACGGTGCTAAAACCAGCACCGGCCAGCACTAATAACGCCAACATCGCCAATAGGGTCAGTTTGCGCCAGCGTAAAAAGCGCTCTAGGGCGCGCCGATAGCTATGAAACACCCAATGGTCATACACTGCATCGGTGCGGTCGGCGACCTCACTGGCGGTGCGCGCACGGGCATCACGGCGATACAGTAAGCTGCCTAAAAATGGCGTTAGCGTAATCGCGGTAAACCAGCTCAACAGCAATGAAATCAGCATCACCCAAAACAGTGCGTTGGCATATTCGCCACTGGCATCTTGCGATAGCCCAATCGGCGCAAAGGCAATCACTGCAATGGCGGTGGCGCCTAATAATGGCCACATGTTTTGCTGCACCACTTGGCTGGCAGCCTGAATACGCGATAGCCCGCGACGCACGCCAACCAACATGCCCTCTGCCACCACAATGGCATTATCCACCAGCATACCAAGGGCAATAATCAGTGCGCCGAGCGATACCCGCTGCAACTGAATATCCATCAGGTACATAAAAATAAAGCTGCCCATCACGGTGATAAGCAGAACCCCACCAATCAATACGCCGCTGCGCAAACCCATGGTTAGCAGCAGCGCTAACACCACAATAGCAACGGCTTCAGCGAGATTGATCAAAAAATTACTCACCGACGAGTCCACTTCGGCGGGTTGGTTATAAATCATCTCAGTGTGCATGCCGATTGGGCGCTCGCTTTCCAGTTCAGCCAACCGTTCCGAGATAGCAGCACCGACGCGCACCACATTAACATCATCGGCAAAGGAAATGCCCAACCACAACGCCTGTTGGCCATTAAAACGCACTAAATGATTGGGCGTGTCATCAAACTCCTGCGAAATAGTGGCGACATCGCGTAACAAAATACGCGCCTCGGCACCCGGGTTACTGATGAGTAAATCCGCCAGCGCATCGATACTGTCAAATTCGCCGGTGGTTTGAATGCGTAGCCGCTCATCACCGAGCATGACTCGACCAGCATCGCTAATAGCATTTTGCGTTTGTAGTAAGTTCAGCACTTGTTGCGGGGCAATACCCATGTTAGCGAGTTGCTCGCGGGAGATTTCAACAATCACCTGTTGTTGCTGCTTGCCGGCCACGCTGACCTTACCCACCCCAGGTAGCATCACTAGCTCACGGCGCAGATAATCGCTATAAGTGGCGATGTCGTGATAGCTATAACCGCTACCAGTTACCGCCAATAAAATGCCGTACACATCGGCAAAATCATCGCGCACCATCGGCAGCCCAGCGCCCGGCGGCAGTTCGCGCTGCACATCATTAATTTTACGCCGCATCTCGTCCCATACCTGGGCCATTTGGTGCTCGCGCAAGGTGGTTTTCATGTCCACTTTGACTTGGCTCAAACCCGGTGTAGACACCGATGTGACATGATCCACATAGGGTAATTGCTGAATGGCGTTTTCGATGCGGTAGGTCAGCTCTTCCTCAACTTGCTGTGCGGTAGCGCCCGGATAAGTGGTGATCACCATGGCTTGCTTGAGGGTGAATTCAGGATCTTCTAAGCGACCAATTTTATCCAAGGCGATAAAGCCACCGAGCAGCAAAATCAGCAACAGCAGCCAACTGGTAGTGGCTCGGGTAATGCTATAGCGAGCAATATTGATCATAAGCCAGGCTCCCGCTGCCAGCTCCAGACTTTTTGCCCGGCTTGTAATTGATGCACACCAGCACTGACTATCTGGTCACCGAATTGTAAGCCACTGGTGATCTCTAAACCTTGCCCAGTGACCGCGCCGACAGTCACTTGTTGCAGCGTGACCGTGCTGGTTTGTGGGTCAATGAGCCAGACAAATGAGCCGCTGTCGGTACTGCGGTTAGCCGGTACAAACACCGCGCTGGCAGGCACTAGGGGGTACGAAGATACCAAGCTGGAAACCACACTGGTGTCGACCAGCACGGTGGCGGACATGCCCGGCAACAGATTAAATTGGCTGGGTGTGGGCATGGTAAACACCACCCGATAGGTATTCGAGGCCGGGTCGGCAACACTATCCCATTCCTTTAAGGTAGCCCGAAAGGTTTGTTCTGGCAGTGCGGCAAAGCGCACTTCAGGTTGATAACCAGTATTGCGTTGCACCCGGGCAAAGAGGTTTTCTGGTACCCGAATACTGATATCGATGGCATCGTTCAACAGCAGGGTGGCAATGGGGCGCTGCGGCTGCACGGTTTCAAAATTTTCCACGAACACATGGGCGATGGTACCGGCAAAAGGCGCGCGCAGCTCGCTGTAATTGAGGTTGGCGCGGGCGGTATCGCGATTGGCGCGAGCAATTTCTAAGTTCGCGGTGACCTCGTCAAACTGCTGCGGCGACACCACACCTTGTTTGGCCAAGTTCTCACTGCGGGCAAACTGTGCCAGCGCTAAATCATAGCGCGCTTGTGCTTGGTCCAGCACCAATTGAAAGTCGGTTGGGTCGAGTTTGGCAATCAACTGCCCTTGTTGTACCTCATCGCCGGCCCGAGCTGGGAAGGCGCTAATCTCACCGCCCACCCGAAAGGCGAGTTGCGCTACTTGCGCGGCTTCAACCAGGGCGGGAAATTCGCGCAGGCGCTGCTGTTGATTGCCGGCCAGCGTGTAAACTTTCACTGCTACGCCGCGATCGTCTGCGCTGGCGTTTTGCTGTGGCGCTGGCTGACAGCCGCTGATGCCCACAACGGTAGCGAGCAAAGTCGTGGCCATGAGCGCGATAGTACTGGCTTGGCTGATAGAACGATTCATGCAAATGCCCCTTCAAGATAAATCCAA
>CAYXGO010000015.1:12960-13315 GCA_964464575.1 uncultured Pseudomonas sp.
TGTTGATTGCCGGCTAGCGTGTAAACTTTCACCGCTACGCCGCGTTCGTCTGCGCTGGTGTTCTGCTGTGGCGCTGGCTGACAGCCGCCGATGCTGGCGACGGTCGCGAGCATGAGTACCATGATGCTGGCTTGGCTGATAGAACGATTCATGCAAATGCCCCTTCAAGATAAATCCAATCACTGCTGCGTGAAAAACATTCTACGCCAGTAACAAATAAAGTAATATTGAATTAGATTTTACAACATATTAAGAAATACTTATGAAGCTACAGCAATTACAGATGCTCAATGCGCTGGCTGAAACCGGCAGTTTACAAGGTGCAGCGGACCAATTACACCGTACCCAAGCGGCG
>CAYXGO010000015.1:13325-15230 GCA_964464575.1 uncultured Pseudomonas sp.
GAATGTGGTATTTTTGCGAAGTGAGGCTCGAGCGCCCACGCGGCCGGCTCGTCGTCGCGTCCGACGGCACGCTCAACATCGCCGATCTTGCGCCGCCGCCCGACGCGGAGCCCGCGCCTGCCGAATCTGCTGCGCCACCACGCTTCATGGTCGAGAAGCTTGAGGAGACCGCCGGCTTTGCCTTGTTCGATCGCCAAGGCTATCGGCTGGCGTTAACCTCACGCGGCGAGCAATTTTTGCGCCAAGCCCGTGAATTGCTGCGCCAGCAGGAACGCTTAAAGTCGCTCACTGAACAATTACGTGGTGGTGCTGAGCCGCAATTGCGCATAAGTTATGACCACACCTGTTCACCACGCTTGTTGTTTACCGCTATGCAAGCGGTGCAGCAGCAGTTTCCGGCCACCGAATTACTGGTTAGTGGCGACTCACAGTTGCGCTCACTGCGCGCTATTCGTGAGGGCGAGGCTGATCTTGCTTTGGTGCCGTGGCTACCGATATTTCGCCAACATGGTGATTTTCAAACCCAGTTAGTGCAGCCGTTTGAATTGATTATAGCCATTGCTCCGGGATTAGCTGCGCGCCATGGTGGCATACCGAAAAATCGTGAGCAGTTATTGGAGTTGCCGATGCTGATTCCGCAAGACCAAGATGTCGGCATCAATCTTGATCGGTTACTGAGGATGCCCGGCCAACAGCGCATTCGCGTGAACGATTCGGTAGCGCAGCGCGAACTGCTATTGGCCGAGCTTGGTTGGGGCATTATCCCAGTTGGTTTAGTCCAAGATGCACTAGCGCAACACCGCTTAGTAGCGATTGAAATCCCGGACTTTATGAACCATGTGCACCTGGAAATCCACTTGGTACGTTCGGCCGAACGCATTGCCGGCCCCGCCAATCAGTTGGTGTGGCAGCACGTTACCGGCAACTAAGCGATAGTTGCCCAGCTCTTCGGCGCTGCTATAAATGTTCTGCTGAGCCGCCAGCAACAGGTCAATTTTGGCTTGCCCCACAATTTCCGCGCTGACTTCTTGGCCCTCAATCTGCATGGCTTCAGCACTATTCATTGGTTTATAGTAAAAGCTGTACACCGGGGTAGACGCCGCACTAGCAACTGGCACCGCACTGACCGCAATCGCCACCATCAAGCCAATTGCAAATCGCCGACTTACATCAATCATTTTGTTCATTGTGAAACCCTCCTTTCACGTGCCTTCTTGCTTATTAAGATAGCGCGCAGATGTGAAAGGTTGATGTCAGACTGGTATCATTTCGCAAGCAAGTGTAACCGTTGGTAACAGAGAGGTCTGTGTAGCCAAGCTATTCATCAAATTTATATCGTCAATCGCGTTAGACAATTCAAATTGATTGCTAAAACCGCTATAATCCCGCCACTTTTTACAATCGTAACCGCATAAGGGGTACCCAGGTGCTGCAAGAATATCGTAAGCATGTTGAAGAGCGGGCCGCAGAAGGCATTCCGCCCAAGCCACTGACAGCTGAGCAAGTTGCTGCGTTGGTCGAATTATTGAAAAATCCACCCGCCGGCGAAGCCGAGTATTTGCTCGATCTGATTGCTAACCGCGTACCACCCGGCGTGGACGAAGCCGCTTACGTGAAAGCTGGTTTCTTAGCCGCGTTGGTAAAAGGCGAAGTCAGTTCACCGATTATCAGCAAAGCCGACGCGGTTAAGTTGCTGGGTAACATGCACGGTGGCTACAACATTGTGACCTTAGTGGAATTACTCGACAACGCTGAGCTGGCTGAATTAGCTGGTGAAGAGCTGAAGCACACTCTACTGATGTTCGACGCCTTCCACGACGTGGAAGAGAAAATGAACAACGGCAATGCTGTTGCCAAAGCCGTGATCGAATCATGGGCCGCAGCAGAATGGTTCACCAGCCGCCC
>CAYXGO010000016.1:0-14388 GCA_964464575.1 uncultured Pseudomonas sp.
AATTGAACGGACAATTGAATCGACTCAGTGCCGCTATGATAACGGTTTGCACCTTCAGTGACCAGTTATGCTATGCTTCTGGCACGTTGTTTTTAGCTGTTTTGGCTGAGGAATTGCGGTGACTCTAACTGCCATTGAAATCCCCCTACACACTCCATTTGCTGAGCTGTTTGCGCGTTGCGCGCAGGAGCCCTGGGCGTTGCTGCTGGATAGCTGTGACCATCCGCATGGTCGCTATGATTTTATCTTTCGTCAACCAGTTGCCGTGATCACTCAAAGTCAGGCCTGGCCACAGCAACTACAGGCTGCTCTGGCTTCAGTTCCGAACTACCAGGGTCCCGCCGAGGTGCCGTTTCAAGGCGGCCTGGCTGGTGCTTTTAGTTATGACGCGGGGCGCGCACTCGAGCAGTTGCCAAACCAGGCGCTAGCCGATATTGATCTACCTGATTTAGCCGTTGGGGTTTATCATCAAGCATTGATTCGTCGGCGTCAGGACGGCGTTACTTGGCTGTTAGCCGAGACCGAGCAATTGCCAGAGCTTGAGCAGTTTTGGTTAAGCCCCTCCACCATCAGTCAGCCAGATGAATTTGCCCTTACCAGTGCTTGGCAAAGTAACCTCTCGGCCGCCGATTACCAGCAGCGCTTTGCACAAATTCAAGCCTACTTACAGGCCGGTGATTGTTATCAAATCAATCTGGCGCAACGGTTTTCCGCCAGCTATCGCGGCGATCCGTGGCGGGCTTATTTACACTTAAGGCAGCATAATAACGCGCCGTTCTCAGGGTTTTTCCGCCTCGATCATGGCGCCCTGCTGTCTCATTCACCGGAGCGCTTTTTACACGTATCGGCCAGCGGACTGGTCGAGACCAAGCCGATTAAGGGCACCCGTCCGCGCAGCAGCGACCCTCAGCAAGACCACACCAATGCCGAACAATTGGCGCACTCCAGTAAAGATCGCGCCGAAAATGTCATGATTGTGGACTTACTGCGCAATGATTTAAGCCGCTGTTGCCAACCGGGCAGCGTCAAGGTACCTCAGTTGTTTGCTATCGAGAGTTATCCAGCGGTGCATCACTTGGTCAGCACGGTAACCGGGCAATTAACGCCCCAGCACAATGCCCTCGATTTAATCGCTGCGTGCTTTCCCGGCGGCTCCATTACCGGCGCGCCGAAGATTCGCGCCATGGAAATTATTGATGAACTAGAACCACATCGGCGCAGTTATTATTGCGGCAGTTTGGCCTACTTTTCCAAGCACGGTGCCGCCGACAGCAGTATCGCTATTCGTACCCTAGTAGCACAACAACAACAGTTGTACTGCTGGGCTGGCGGTGGCATTGTGGCTGACTCTGAGGGCGCCAGCGAGTATCAAGAAACCCTCGATAAAGTCGCCAAAATAGTACCGCTATTGGCCAAGCTATCATGACTCGTGATGAATTTATTCGGCGCTTTCATTTTCATCAGCGGCCCTTGGTTACCCGCCCGCTCCTCAAACGCATGCGCCCGGCCGCAGTACTGATTGCGTTACTCGAGCAAGATGGTGAGCTACAGGTCATCCTGACCCAACGCCAAGCTGGCTTACGTCATCATGCTGGGCAAATTAGCTTTCCGGGCGGCAGCCAAGAACCCGACGATCGCGACTTACTGCACACCGCATTGCGTGAAGCCCAAGAAGAAATTGGTCTAAACCCAGCTGACGTGCAACTAATCGGCCAGCTGCAAGATTACCCCGTCATCAGTAACTTCATAGTGCGCCCCTTCGTTGCACTGGTCACACCACGCACCGCATTACGACCACAGCAGTCCGAAGTTGCTGAAATATTTACAGTTCCGCTGAAGCATGTATTGCATCAGCGCCATCACTACGCGTATAAGCTACAGCGTTTTATTTACGATAGGGTATACTTCATACCCTATCAGCAACGCAATATTTGGGGCGCAACCGCAGGCATGCTGCGTGAATTAGCTGACCATATCCATCCCGAGTATTGCCGGTTCTATCAGCCACTAAATGAATGAGTCGCTATGATCAGTGTTTTTGACATATTTAAAGTAGGTATTGGCCCATCCAGTTCCCACACGGTAGGCCCTATGCGTGCTGCCAAGGAATTTTTACTCGCCGCTGACAAGGCTATTGCCCTAACCAGCATTGATGCCATCGAAGTTGAGCTATTTGGCTCACTTGGCCAGACCGGTAAAGGCCATGGTACCGGTAAAGCGGTGATTTTAGGATTAGCCGGCGAAAGCCCAGAAACCGTCGATACCGCCATGGTTGATCACTTTCTGCAAAGCACTCATGACACCGAGCAATTAGCTTTATTGGGGCAGTACACCGTACCCTTCCCGCGAGAGGGTGCGATTATCTTCCACCGCCGTAAAACCATGCCGCGCCATGCCAACGCTATGGAACTGCGACTGCTGCGCCAAGGCGCAGTGGTATACCGCGACCTCTACTACTCGATTGGTGGCGGTTTTATTGTTCGCGACGCTGACTTTGATGACAATCTCGAAGAAGCTATTGAACAGTCGAGCAAGCCGATTCCATTCCCGTTTGATAGCTGCAATGACTTACTCAAACACTGCAAAGAGCACGGTAAACGCATGAGCTCGGTGATGCTCGCCAACGAAAAAGTGTTTCGGAGCGAAGCTGAGATCCGCAGCGGTCTGATGCATATTTGGAACACCATGGATAGCTGCATCAGCCGTGGTATCGCTACCGAAGGTATTTTACCCGGTGGTTTACGCGTGCAGCGGCGCGCTCCTGGGTTATATCAGCGCTTACGCAATGAAAAAACCAGTGATCCGATGCAGGCGATGGACTGGGTTAAGTTATTTGCCCTTGCCGTTAATGAAGAAAATGCCGCTGGTGGCCGTGTGGTCACCGCACCAACGAATGGTGCGGCGGGTATTATTCCTGCGGTAATGAAATATGCCGACCGTTATATTGCGCCACTGGATGAAGAGGCGGTGGTGCGGTTTTTACTCACCTCAGCAGCAATTGGCATTTTGTATAAGAAAAATGCCTCGATATCAGGGGCTGAAGTGGGTTGCCAAGGTGAAGTTGGCGTAGCCTGTTCGATGGCCGCTGGTGCCCTGGCTGAATTGATGGGTGGTAGCGCCAGCCACGTTGAAAACGCTGCTGAGATTGGTATGGAACACAATCTGGGCCTTACCTGTGACCCAGTTGGTGGCTTAGTGCAAGTGCCTTGTATTGAGCGCAATGCCATGGGTGCCATTAAAGCCATTAATGCCGCACGGCTGGCTTTGCGTGGCTCTGGCGATCACAAAGTGTCGCTCGACAAGGTCATCAAAACCATGTGGGACACCGGCAATGATATGAAAAGTAAATATAAAGAGACCGCTCGTGGCGGTCTCGCAGTGAACATTATCGAGTGTTAACAGCTACCACAGCGGTAGGTCGATGCCCTTAAACAAGGCATCGACATCATCTTGAGTACGACATGCCATGGCTTGCTCCACCCGTGAACGGGTCAAATGCGGGGCAAAGCCTTCAATAAAGTCATACATATAACTACGCAAAAACGAGCCTTTGCGGAAGCCTATCTTAGTCGTGCTAGCGGCAAATAAATGCTCAGCAGGTATGGCTACTAAGTCAGCATCGCTAACTTGGTCATAAGCCATGGTGGCAATCACCCCTACCCCTAAGCCCATTTTGACATAGGTTTTAATCACATCAGCATCGGTGGCAGTGAACACTACATTGGGTTTAAGGCCAGCGCGATTAAAGGCTTTATCCAATTCTGAGCGGCCGGTAAAACCATGAACATAGGTGACGATAGGATGTTTGCCTAAATCGTTAATAGTTACTTTGGCGGCACTCGCTAAGGCGTGCTCACGCGGTACAATGATCGAACGATTCCAGTGGTAGCACGGCAACATCACTAAGTCTTGGTATAAATGCAAGGCTTCGGTGGCAATGGCAAAATCGGCGCGACCTTTAGCTGTGGCTTCACTAATATGCTCAGGCGAGCCTTGGTGCATATGCAAGGTGACTTTCGGATAGCGTTGTTTGAACGCAGTAATTACGCTTGGTAACACATAGCGCGCTTGCGTGTGCGTCGTCGCAATACTCAGCCGCCCCTGGTCGGGCTGATTGTATTCAGCCGCTACGGCCTTAATGGCATCCACTTGCGCTAAAATTTGATTGGCAATGGCAATGACTTCTTCGCCGGCTGGCGTCACTTGCGTTAAATGCTTACCACTGCGGGCAAAAATCTGCACCCCAAGTTCATCTTCCAGCATCCGCACTTGCTTGCTGATACCCGGCTGCGAGGTAAATAAACTCTCAGCGGTCGATGAGACATTTAAATTATGATTTAATACTTCAACAATGTAACGCAACTGCTGTAATTTCATGGGGTGACCTTTGCGGAATTACTTATAAGAAAAATATATAACACGATCCCTATTTATTCCAAGTTTAAAATTGAGGTTGCGGTGAGTGACTTATTTGAACAATTGAAAAATCTCGGCTTTAATCCTCTACCCGATAGCGAGCGAGCGGCGCCTGAAGCACAGCCGTTAAGCATTGATACCACCGTACCTGTGAAGATTCAGCGACAAACCAAAGGCCGCAATGGCAAGGGCGTGACGGTGATCATGCAGCTACCAGACAACGCTGAGTTACTCGAAAATTATGCGAAACAATTACGTAAACAGCTAAGCGTAGGTGGTGCGGTGAAAGACGGTACCATAGAACTGCAAGGCGACCAGCGCCAAGCGGCCAAGTTATGGCTGGAGCAGCAAGGGTTTAGGGTAAAACTAGCCGGCGGCTAAAGCTGATAAATAAAATTGATCTGGCGGCCATTATGCTGCCATTGCACTTGTTTGGTGAGCTGCTTCAGCAGATCTAAACCGCGTCCATGAGGGTGTGCTGAACCACCACCAGACACAGTTGTGACAAAGCCATCACCACTATCCGTTATGGTAAATTCCAGCTGCTGTTGCACATCGTCGTAACTCACCTCAATGCTGATCTCACCCTGCGCTAATTGCGCCAAGCGCTGGCTGCGCAACAAATAATACTGGGCAAAGCCATCAGGGCTATCTTTTAAACTTGAATCAAGCTTTAACAACCCATGTTCTAGCGCATTGTTATATGCTTCAGCCAGCAACAGATAAATGGTGGTACGGTGCGCCCGCAAACGCGGCAACTGACTCACTGCGTTTAAGACATAACTGATGGGGTCAATGGTTTGTAACTGCTCTACCCGCAAGCGGGTAGAAAAGCGAAACGCCATACCACGATCATCAGCCACTGCCTTGGTTTCATTAAGTTCGGTGGGCCGACAACGCAGCAACGCCAACGACAGGTCGTCATGCAGGGGCTGCTCACCACGAAATAGTTCTAATTCCTCCACTAGGTCTGGAAATTCAGCATCAGTGGGGTGGCGGCGCAATAGCGCTTCTAGGGCATCGATACCGAGGAATTCTAGCTTAGAACCTAATAACTCAATGACCCCATCGGTGTAAGTCACCACAAAGCTCTCCTGTGGGACTCGCAAGGTTGTCACGCGACTATCAAAATCATCATCATCAAGCACGCCCAGTGCCATATGCTGTGCCGTCAAGCGTTTAATGATCTGGCCACTGGCGTCACACACCAATGCCGGTGGCATACCACCATTCCAAAAGGTAATACGCTCACCGTTGGCAGATAACTCAAGCAGTAAACCAGCACAAAACATGTCATCAGGTAATAAACGATTGAGACGAAAATTAAACTCGGTGACCATTTCAGCAATTGAAACGCCACGATCGGCCATGGCAAAAAATGCTTGCGACAACGGTAAGGCTCCCGTCGCCGGGGCCAAACCATGGCCAGTAAAATCGGCCATCAACAGGTACAGGTTGCCCAGCGGCCCAGGGGCTACCAAACACAAATCACCATTAAACTTGGATACTGGCGTTAAATACGTTTGAATATTTGGGTAATCAAGGAAGTTGCGACTCAAGGCATTACGAAAGATATGCTCAACCAGCTGGTGTTCACGGTCATTGCGGGCATCGTGCCAAACCAAGGCATCGCGTACACGCGCTAGTTCGGAGCGACACCAATACCAATGTTGCAATAGCCGAATACGCGTGGCTAGCATCTCAAGCGGCTGCGGCCACAGCAGCACATCATCAAACTGCTCCACACAGCCGTGCAAAATATCGGCGTTATCGGTGATCAATAATACAAATGCTGCTGGACCTGACGTTGGCATAACACGTTGGTGCAGTTGCGATAATAACCCGTTTAATGCGTCTTTATCGGAGGCTATCAGCAGCCATAATGGAATGACTTTAAGGTCAACTGGAAGCTTGTGAATTAGTTCAAGTGTTTGTTCCGCCAAGGCCGAATCGTCATGAATAACCTGCAATAACGCTTCGGCTCCTGCTTTAGGCATATCACTCGATCACAAACAGTTTATCAAAACGCGAGATATCAAGGATGCCACGCACTTCGGGGCGGCAGTTGATGATGTGAATGGCACGCACAGCCTTGCCCAAAGACTTACGCAGGTCGACGAACACCGTTGGCTGTTGATCGCCGACATCACTGTAGGCTTGGCGGAATTCTTGCACCAACGAAAAGTCAAACTTACCCTTGATTGCAATAATCAGCTCTTTTCCGTCATTGGAGAATTGTCGATGTAGCGGCATAGCTTACCTGCGTAGTGTTCCTGTTTACTGGCATTGATAGTGCCAAGAGCTGAGTCATTAGACAACAGTTTGTTTGTAATTTGTAATACTTTGATACAACAAAAAGCCGAGTTGTTGTCCAACTCGGCTTTTTTAGTCGACTTGATCCGTTCTACCTAAGGTTTTTGCCGATATTTCTGATACAGCTGGTTATGGCGGTTGTTCAGATCAACCAGGCGACCATCAATAAATAACAGTGTTACTTTCTGTCCTAATTGATCCATCAGATCGCCATTCGATACCACCAACGAAGCTTGTTTACCCACCTCGAGCGAGCCGAGCTTATCGTCAACGCCCATCACTTGCGCAGGTTTGAGCGTGATAGCAGCTAACGCTTGATCGCGATCAAGACCATAAGCAACCGCATTACCGGCAGCAAAGGCTAAGTTACGGATATCCCAATAGCCTGGGTAGCTAATAGCGAAATTAACCCCGGCGGCGGCTAGTTGGCTTGGTGTGGCATAGGCTTGATCATAAGGCTCATCAAGTCGGCTCGGTAAGCCATACGGTGCGCCGTAAACAACGGTGATGTTTGCCGCGGCTAAGCGCTCAGCAATACGCCATGCATCGCGCGCTCCCATCAGCACCATATCGAAGCCATACTCGGCAGAAAAGTCGATGGCTTGCTCAATTTGGCGCTGATCATCGGCGTGGATAAATAGCTTACTGGTTTTATCAAACAGCCCGAGCATAGCCTCCCAGCGCTGATCCGTTGCAGTTAAAACACCAGCCTGTTTGGCATCGTAATAAGCTTTTGCCTGCACAAAAGCACGTTGCAAATTGGTCAGTGCTTCGGCATTGGCTTTACGCTGCTCAGCAGGACTACGGCGCTCCCACCAGGCGTTGTTCAAGCCAACCCGCGGCCAACTGACGTGAACACCAACGTTAAGTGCTTCGGCGCCGTCTTCAAAAGTCCACGAATCAGTTTTCAGCAAGCTGGAACGGCCACGAATCAAATTACCCTGTGGCACGATCTGGGCATGAGTAATACCGTTAAAACGCACTGTGGGGATGATTTCCGAATCTGGATTGAAGCCAATATGACCGCTCACTTCGGGCGTGATCAGACCGGTTTCTTGTTGGTCATCAGTAGCGCGAACAGCCTCAATTTCAACCAGGCCCAAGGTGGTGTCTAAGGCGATAAGACCGGGATAGACATGCTGACCCGAAATATCAACCACTTCGGTATTCGGTGGCAACGGAATGTTGGTGCCAATAGCAATAATCTGACCATTTTCGAACAACAGGTCGGTATTCACTAAGGTACCATTAGTCACCGTATGTAACGTACCGCCTTGTAACAAGATCGGTTGGCTTTGCGGTGCACCCGGCACCATGTCATGCGCTGCAGCCGATAGCGACAGGGCAGCCGTAAAAACGGCAGTTAATAATCGTTTCATTAGTGCTGTCCTCCATGTTGTGCATGGCTATGATCGCTATAAACTTGCCACCAAACATCGTGGTTATCCTCACAATGCCAAGTTGGTTGTTGTTTCTTATAGGCTTGCTCGGCGCCCATACGGTCACCCTCTGGTGCCGCTAGTAGCTTCTGCATTAAGGCCTGCTTTTCAGCCTCTACGGCCACTCGCATTTGTTGATCCAGGTCACGGTCAAAATACTTACGGCCGTTGATCCAGGTTTGTTGCGGTTGCGCATAAGCACTTAATGGATTGCTGTTCCACAACACGAAGTCAGCATGTTTACCAGCACTAATGCTACCAACATATTGCTCTACTTTGAGCTGTTTTGCTGGATTCAAGGTCACCATTTTCAGTGCTTCATGGGGGTCCATACCACAGTATGTCACCGACTTAGCCGCTTCAGTATTCAGACGACGCTGTAAGTCGTTACTATCTGAATTGATACTGGTTAAGACACCTTTCTCGGTCATTAAGCAGGCATTTTGCGGAATCGCATCATAAACCTCGAACTTATACGCCCACCAATCGGCAAAGGAGGATGCACCAGCGCCATGTTTAGCCATTTCTGAAGCGACTTTGTAGCCCTCAAGAATGTGCGTAAAAGCAGTAATGGTGAAATCAAATTCCTCGGCCAAGCGTAGCAGCATCAGAATTTCTGATTGCACGTATGAATGCGCGTGAACAAAGCGCTTCGAATCAAGGATTTCGAGTAAGGTATTGAGGCGGTAATCAGGTCGTGGCGGCGCCACTTTAGCCTTCTCGGAGCGGCTTAGTTTGTTGTAAGCGGTTAACCGTTGTTGATACTCGATGGCGGCAGTAAAGCCATCACGCATGACGGTTTCGACACCCATCCGTGTTTGCGGATAACGAATGCTAAAGTTACTTCCCCAATTACTTTGTTTGACGTTTTCACCGAGCGCAAATTTGATACTAGGCGGTGCAGCATCAAATTTCAGCTCACTACCGGTAGCGCCCCAGCGCAATTTAATCACTTGCGCTTGGCCGCCGATTGGGTTGGCTGAACCGTGCAGCAATTGCGCTATGGTGGTACCGCCAGCAAGTGAACGATAAATATGGATATCATCGGGGTTGATGACATCACCGATACGAACTTCAGCGGTAATGGCCTCTGAACCCTCGTTAACACCCCGATCAATGGCAATGTGCGAGTGTTCATCGATTAAGCCCGGCGTGACATGCAACCCGGTCGCATCAATCACCTGGTAGCCTGATGGCGTGCGTAAATCGCTACCAATGCGCTCGAAATTGCCATTACGTACCAGGATATCAGCGTTCTCTAAAATACCTTGATCATCGGCCGTCCAAATCGTCGCGTTTTTGATGTGAAGGTTTTGCCGCGCCGGCAATCCGTCCAAACCAAAGGCTACGTTCGGGAAAGTAACTTTACTGACATACTCGACTGTCGGTAATGGTTTATCTTTGCGCTCAGCGGGCTTAGTCATAGTGGCGCTAAAACTAAGCTGCTGACCATTCGGCGCCACGGCAACTCCAGCATAATCGTTGACCGTTTGTTGCTGTAGGCGCATGCGCCAGGCCCCAGAAACACCATTAAAGTTACCGTCGACAACGAATTGCAGGGTTTCATCATCGCGCTGGGCATCACGAATTTTGGCGCTCTGCTCACCACGTTTCAGCTCACCGCTGATACGTTTGCCATCATTAATAGTCAATACCGCTTCTTGCTCGGCAATAGTCACGGTAAATTGGCCATCAAACGCCGCTCTTCGCAGCGGTTCAAGCTCAACCTCTTGCCCTTGTAACCACACCGACTTAATGCGGCCATTGGTAAATAGGTCGCCGTCGGCAATGACGAAGTCCGCCATAAAGCCTGGCGCAATCTTACCGGCCCGATCGGCAACACCGGCAATCGTTGCAGGCACTGTGGTGAGCGCTGCAAGCGCGCGATCTTTATCTAAACCATGTTGGATGGCTTTGCGTAGGTTCGGCCAAAACTCTTCGGCTTTTTTCAGTTCATGCAAAGTAAACGAGAAATCAATGTTCGCACTGGCTAACGCTGCAGCATTACCCGGCGCACGCTCCCAATGGCGCAGATCAGCTAAACTAACATCAAGGTGGTCATCGATACCGGTCACCTCTGGTGCAGCAGGGAAATTCAGCGGTAAGATCACCCGTGATTGGGTGGCTTTGATAGCATCTAGGCGGGAATATTCATAACCGGACCCCACATAGGTGACCGGCACGTCGAAGGCACTAAAGACCTCATGAGCACGCAATAATGATTTGTCATCAGTGACTTTAAATACCGCACCTTCTTGTTCAATTGCGCTCAAGTTGGCTAATGCCGCATTGTATTCTACCGGACCATTATGGGCTTCTTTGCCAAAGGCCTGCTGATACCAGTTAGCATCCGACAGGGTTTGCCGAATAAGCGCAATAGAGCCCATCAGTGATGACGGGTATTGTTGTACTGAGCTGCCCTTGTCAAATGAGCCAAAATGCCGCGCTTGGGCATTGTATACGATATCATTGGCAATTCTATCGGCGAGCGATACGGTGACTGCCTGGCCTTGAAAAATACCATCTAAACGAGCACTTTGAACGGCAGTAAAGCCTTGGCTAATATAATCTTGTGCGGCTTTGTTATCGGTTGCTAGGGTATCGACCCAATGACGCTGCGCATGAATCGCATCATTAGCAGCATTACCACCCTCACGTTTATTGTTGTACACCGGTGGCGCGCTGCGTGGACCACGACGCGCACCCTCTGCCGCTTTACTCACCCCGTAGTTACTGTAGGCATCAATAAAGCCCGGATAAATGACATGGCCACTTACATCAATAACCCGCGCGCCCTCAGGTGCTTGGTTGTTCCGCTCAATGGCAATAATGCGCCCATTGCGAATGACTAATGTTGCGTTATTTAGTTGCTTGCCAGGCTCGGTTACGATAGTTGCATTCTGTAACGCCACAAATGTGGACGAATTATCCTGCAACCCTTGCACTGTCGTGGTTTGCGACGCCATAACGGCTGCCGGTAAGGCAGCGGCGAGCGCTAACGCCAACTTGCTGAGGCGATTGCTACGGTTCATCTGGTTCCCCTTGTCAGGTTTAGCTTTTAGAATTAATACCCGTTATCATCGACTACAGTAAAGCCAGATGGCGCTTCGGTGCAATCTGTTTGGGGATGAAAAGCGTAATGCAATCGGTAAATAGCGTAAAACCTCTTTTTTCAGCAGGAGAAACGGAATGAAACAACAAAAAATGGTGGTTATTGCAGCTGCGGTAAGTGTTTTAGTGAGTGCCGCAGTGTCTGCACAGAATGCCTTTAATGATGCCGATAAAGCGGTGGAATATCGGCAAAAAGCATTTTCGGTGATGCAAAATAACTTTGCTGTAATGGGTGATATGGTGCGCGGCGATGCACCTTTCGATGCGGCAATTTTCGCGGCTCGGGCTGCCGATTTCGCCGCTATGACAACAATTCCATGGCCAGCATTTGATACTGCCGGTGCGCAACCAGGCAATAATTCTGACGCGCTGGCAGCCATTTGGTCCAATCGAGACGATTTTAATCAGCGTGCTGCGAAACTGCAGGCCGACGCCAAGGCTTTAGCTGAAATAGCTGCCGCGGGGGTCGAAGCGGATTCACGTAAAGCCTTTATGACGGCTGCGCGCAACTGCAAAGCCTGTCATGACCAATATAAAGATTAATTAATCCAGATAAATAATGCGTAGGCAGCTACGGCTGCCAACGCTATTCCAAGTAAACCATGGCGTAACTTGACCGCGCTAACGTCATGTCTGTAGCCATGAATCATAGTGCCGACTAAGGCAACACCGCGAAGTCGATACAGCACAATAGCCAACAGGTGAATCGCCACAGCTATCACTAACAGCTCAAAAATGAGTTCATGCACGTCGGTCATTTGCTCGGCAATATCACTACCCACCACTCTCGCTAACGGCCCTTCATAAAAAAAGCCATCAGAAGCCAGTAAACCGCTGATAAATTGCGCCAGTATTAGCAACAACAGGATGACAACCGCCCAACCGCCAGCAGGATTATGACCGTTGCTGGCCTGATAATGACCGCTCCGAAGCTCTTTTAAGTGCGCCAGAACTGCTTTGGGGCCGCGCACAAAGTGGCGAAAACGAGCTGACTCACTGCCGAACACCCCCCACAAAATTCGGCTGATCACTAAGCCACCAAGCAGCGGTGCTAGGCGCAAATGCCACTCCATGTAGTCGTTTTCGGCGGTCCACCACATGGCGACCAATAGCACCACCATAAGCCAGTGGCCTAAACGCACAAAACCATCCCAAATTTTCACGCGTTGCATGCTTTCTCCGCTTTTGTTAGGGTGTCGTCGATAGCATAGACGAGGTCGCTAGCATGACTCAAGCGCAAGCCAACATTCTGATTGTCGAAGATGATTTTATCTCGCGCGAGGTACTCAAAGCCATGTTAGCATGCTTTGAGGTAACCGTTCATTGTGCTGAAAACGCCCATCAAGCCATAACCATGGCTGCACAGCAGCAATTTGCCTTAGCGCTACTCGATCATGAACTCCCTGATAGCACCGGTATTGCTTTGTACCAACAACTGCAGACCCAACAACCGGGTCTGGTTGCGGCACTCATTAGTTCGCACCCAGCGGAACAACTTGCCAGCGCAGCCGCCGCCGTGGGTATTACCATAGTACTCAATAAACCTCTCGACCCGCAGCAGTTAGCTGATTTGCTTGGCGTCGCCGGCTGCATCTAATAGACGCTGGGAATCTTCGAGGAAACGTTGCGAAAAATCACCAAAATATGCCTTAACTTCGGCGAACTTCGCAATAAAGGCCGATTTATCGCCAGCTTGCAATCGGCTTAAAATAGTTTCAAAACTACGCACATAGTCATGCATCATGCTAAAGGTATGCGGCTGCGATAAGATGATGTCGGCATAGAGCTCAGGGTTTTGTGCAAATAAGCGCCCCACCATCATCAGCTCTAAGCGATAAATAGGCGAACTTAAGCTCACTAACTGGGCCAAATCGACCTGTTGTTCGGCCAAATGTGCGCCATAAACAAAGGTCGACAAGTGCCGCAGTACTTGAATAAAGCCCATCGCTTCATCATGTTCCGTGGCGGATATCTCACGAATATGTGCACCCCAACGAATGATACTATCAAGCAACCATTGATACTGCTCACGTTGACGGCCATGGCAGACAATCACTAATTGTTTCGCTAAGGTGGCTTGTTGTGGTCCAAACATTGGATGTAAACCAACCACTGGGCCATTATGCTTGGCCAACATGGCCGCTAAAGGCTGCCCTTTGATACTGGTCAAGTCAGCGAGGATACAGTGCGCGGGTAACGCCGGTAGGCGTTCAATGAGAGCCACCGTAAGAGTAATAGGTACGGCAAATAGCACTAAATCAGCATCAGCGCAGATGGTCTCAGCCCGATCCCAATCATTACGATCCAAACTCTGTACCTTAGCACCTGCTGATGAAAACAGTCGTACAAATAACCGTCCTAGGGCTCCTTCACCACCCACTACTACGATATTTTTGTGCTGCAAATGAACATCGGCAGCCTGCTGTTGCTGATAGGATTCACGGATCACTCGGCGCAACACATCTTCAATCAAATCCGCCGATAAACCAGCCTGCTGTGCTTGCTCACGACGTAATTCAAGCATCTGTTGCTCACGCTCAGGCACATACAAGGGCTGTCCGGCAGCACGCTTAATGACACCGACTTGCGCCACCAACTCTCGCCGCCGCAACAGTAATTGCACCAGTTCACTATCAGCAGCATCGATTTGCTGCCGCAACTGGTGCAACTGCTCGCTTAACTGCGCCATATCCACTCCTTAAAACTGTCGCGTAAAGTGCTATTGTGCCTGAATTTTGCCATAAAAAAACCCGCCACATGATGAGGCGGGTTTTGCTGAAGCTTATGGCGAGATAATCGCTTTGGCTTACGACAACTTCTCGCGGATACGCGCAGATTTGCCTGAACGCTCGCGCAGGTAGTAAAGCTTGGCTTTACGTACGTCACCTTTGCGTTTCACAACGATGCTTTCAATAATTGGGCTGTGCACTTGGAATGAGCGCTCAACGCCTTCACCGTTAGAAATTTTACGTACCGTTACTGCTGAGTGCAGGCCACGGTTGCGTTTGCCAATAACCACGCCTTCAAATGCCTGAACGCGCTCGCGGTTACCTTCTTTTACCTTAACATTGACGACCACTGTATCGCCCGGAGCATAAGCCGGAAGGTC
>CAYXGO010000017.1:0-14286 GCA_964464575.1 uncultured Pseudomonas sp.
TAGTCCATAACCGTTGTTTACTGCGGCTGTTAAAGGTGACTTGCTGAGTGTTTAGGGTGTGCTCAAGCGCGGCACGATTCATATAGCCTTGCATCAACACCACACCGGTTAAAGCGTGCTGCACAATAGCTGGTAACAAGCCATCACTTTTGGCAAAAGCAAGTTGGTCGAGCGTTGTTGCGGTAATTTTCATGCCAAAATCCTATGCGGTGTGCGTTGCTATGGGGCGCATAGCAATGTGTTGCTGGGCCAGATAGTGTTTCAATTCACCGATATTAATCACGCCTTTGTGAAAGACCGACGCTGCCAATGCACCATCGACATTGGCTTGTGAGAATACTTGCGCAAAGTGTTCCATGGTACCAGCACCACCCGAGGCAATCAGAGGTACTGGGCAGATATCGCGCATGTGGCTGAGCTGGTCGATGTCATAGCCGCGCCGCACGCCATCTTGATTCATGCAATTCAAGACAATTTCACCGGCGCCACGGGCGATAACTTCGAGCAGCCAATCACCAGTTTGCCAGCGCGTACGCTGAGTTCGGCTCTCGTCGCCAGTGAATTGAAATACTTCATAGCGGCCGTTTTCAGCATTGTAGAAGCTATCAATGCCGATGACGATGCATTGTTGCCCAAATTCATCGACCAAACGGTCAATTAAGCTCGGGTCACGCAGTGCCGGCGAGTTAATCGAGATTTTGTCGGCACCCATAGCAAGAATCTCGCGTGCTTGCTCAATACTGCTAATACCACCGGCCACGGTAAAGGGGATATCAATCAGCCGAGCAATGCGCTCAACCCATGACTTATCGACCACCCGGGCATCGCTAGAAGCGGTGATATCGTAAAACACCAATTCATCAGCACCGGCGGCGGCATAACGGGCAGCTAGCGGTTCAATGGCGCCGATCACTTCGTGATTGCGAAACTGCACGCCTTTCACCACTTCGCCATTGCGCACATCAAGACAAGGAATTATGCGGCGGGCCAACATGCCAAGGCCTCCTCAAGAGTAAATTTGCCAGTCAGCAGGGCTTTGCCCAATATGGCTGCGTCACACTGTACTGCCTGCAATTGGCGCAAATCGTCAAGGCTGGCGATGCCACCTGAGGCCTGCACGAGCAGTTCTGGGTAGCGGCGTTTGAGCTCGGCATACAGGGCAATATTACTGCCACTCAACATGCCGTCGCGGCTAATATCAGTGCACAATACGTGGCGTAGACCATCAGCGGAAAAAATATCAATTAATTGGTTGAGAGTTAAGTTCGAGGTTTCCTGCCAGCCATGGGTGGCTACGTAGGCCTCGCCATCGGCGGCGATATTGACATCTAACGCTAACACAATGGCGTCCGCACCGTAATCATTGAGCCAAGCTTGCACTAAGTGCGGTTGTTTGACTGCCAGCGAACCAATCACCGCGCGTTTAACCCCAGCATCAAAGAGTTGTTCGAGGTCTTGGCGGCTGCGCAAGCCACCACCAACTTGCACGGTCATGGTGGTGCTGGCGCTGATCCGCCGCAATAACTCGGTTTGCCGCTTAGCGGGGTCACGGGCGCCATCCAAATCAACCAAGTGCAGGTACTGAGCACCAGCGGCTTGATAGGCTTGTACCAATGGCAATGGGTCGCTAGCGAAGGTGGTTTGCCGGGCAAAGTCACCTTGCTGCAAGCGCACCACGTTACCGTCAATGAGATCAAGCGCGGGTATCAGCATCAGTCAACTCCAAAAAACGTTTAAGGATGCGCGCACCCACGGCACCTGAGCGCTCCGGGTGAAATTGCGCACCGTAAAAATTGTGGTGGCGGATCATCGCCGCAAAGGTCTGGCCGTAATGGCTGCTAGCAATGGTGTAGGCGTCGGTAGCTACGGCATAGCTATGCACAAAGTAGGCGTAATCACCGTCATTAAAGCTAGCAAAAGCGCCATCGCCGACATTTTTCAGGGTATTCCAACCCATGTGTGGTAACGGTAAGCCATTGCCGAGCAAGCGTTCAGTGCGCGCTGGGATGACATTTAAGCAGTCGACATTACCCTCAGCAGACCAAGCGGTGAGTAACTGCATGCCCAAACAAATACCGAGCACGGGCTGTTGTAAGTTGCGAATGACTTCAACCAGCTGCAATTGCTGTAAATTACGCATGGCCGCTTGCGCAGTGCCAACCCCCGGTAAGATGACTTTATCGGCGGCTTGGATCTGTTCTGCCTCGGCAGTTACCAATGGCGAAACACCGAGCCGCTCAAGAGCAAAGCGTACCGAATTTAAGTTAGCGCAGGCGGTATCAATGATCACCACACTGTTGTTGACACTCATGCCAGCATTCCTTTACTAGAAGTCATATGGCCGTCGCTGTTACGCGCAACCGCAGCGCGCAGGGCGCGGCCAAACACTTTGAATAAGCTTTCTACCTGGTGGTGACAGTTGCCTTCGGTGGTGCTTAAGTGCAATGAAATGGCCATGGTGTCGCACAGCGAACGAAAAAAGTGTGGTACTAGTTCGGTCGATAAATCACCCACTTTGTCGCGGCTGAAATCGGCATTGAAGACTAAATACGGGCGCCCCGAGAGGTCGAGCAAACACTCGGCACGGCATTCGTCCATTGGCAGGGCAAAACCAAAGCGGCCAATTCCGCGTTTGTCTCCTAACGCTTGGCGCAGCGCGGTACCAAGAGCCAATGCGGTATCCTCCACACTGTGGTGCTCATCAATGTGTAAATCACCTTGCACCTTGACCTGCAGGGCAATACCAGCGTGAGTAGCGATTTGTTCGAGCATGTGGTCAAAAAAGCCGACCCCAGTGGCTATCGAAATTGGGCCGGTGGCATCCAGATTGACTGCTACATCAATGGCAGTTTCACGGGTGCTACGGTTAATATTCGCGCTACGCGGCTTATCCAATAATTGGGCTTGGATAGCACGCCAGTTGGTGATGTTGCGATCATAGCGTAGCCCGCGGATACCCATATTAGCGGCCAGTTGCATATCGGTGTCGCGGTCACCAATCACGTAAGAGTCGGTGAAATCTACTTTGCCCTGTTGCAGATAGTCTGCCACTAAGCCAAGCTTGGGCTTACGGCAACTGCAGTTATCGCTATCAAAGTGCGGGCAAATCAGCACGTCATCAAAGCGAATGCCTTGCGATTCGAAGATTTGCATCATCAACTGGTGTGGTGCATCAAAGTCGGCCTGCGGAAAGCTGTCAGTACCCAGACCATCTTGGTTGCTGACCATGACTAATCGGTAGCCAGCAGCTTGCAACGCCAGTAGGGCAGGCACTACCGCAGGCTCAAATTGCAGTTTGGCTAAACTATCGAGTTGCTTATCGATTGGTGGCTCTTCAACCAGGGTGCCGTCACGATCGATAAAAAGAATACGTTGTGCGCTCATGCTGGGAGCCTCGCAATAAGTTGGTCCATTTCGGTGGCGCTGCCAATACTAATACGAACGCTGTTAGAAAGCGCAAATTGTTTCGATTGGTTGCGGATTAATATGCCAGCGGCGCTAAGTTGTTGCACTAAACCCTCGGCATCACTGACTTTGAGTAATACAAAGTTGGTTACGCTTGGGTATATCTGTTGCACCCAGCTGCGCCCTTGTAGCTCTTTAAGCAGGCGTTGGCGTTGATTGATGGTGTCATCGCGAAGCTGCCACATGGCGGCAATAGCATCGGCCTGCAGCGCGTTAATGGCACCGTCAATGGTGGGTTGCGGCAGCGGGTACGGTGCAATCACTTTTTGTAATATCGTGATGATACTGCTGGCGGCAAGCACAAAACCGCAGCGCAAAGCGGCCAAACCAAAGGCTTTTGACAACGTGCGTAACACCACTAATTGTGGGTAGCGCTCTAGCCAACTGGCCACGCCCATAGTGTGACTACTGCGTTGTGCGGTGAACTCAATGTAGGCTTCGTCGACCACCACGAAGGCCTGCTCACCCACTAACTCGAGTAGCGCGATTAAATCAGCACCATCCAGTGGGTTACCTAACGGGTTGGACGGGCTGCACACGAACACCAGTTTAACGCCGCTAAGATTATTGCGGATACCTTCTAGATCAAGTTGCCAGTTAGCCCCACCGCGTTGTTGTAACGGCACCTGCACGGTGTCTGAGCCATGGGTTTGGGCGCTGATAGCATACATGCCGTAGGTTGGCGGACAAATCAAGATGCGATCTTGTTTGGGCTCACAAAAGGCCCGAATCAATAGTTCAATCGCTTCATCGCTACCACGCCCACTCAGCACCTGATCGACTTCGACTCCGGCATAATCTGCGTAGGCTTGATTCAGCACCGCGCTTTGAAACGGTGGGTAACGGTTGTTATCAACGCCGCCTGGTGCTGTTGATGGCGTTCGCGGCGCTTCATTGGCGTTGAGCCAAATTCCACCACCACTCATACTGCGACGCGCTGATGCATAGGGCACTAAGTCGCGCAGGTGACTGCGTTGTAAACGCTCAGCCATGTTAGTTTGATTGGTTAAATCGGCACTCATGCGTCAGCCTCCAGGCGGATTGTTACGGCGCGGGCATGTGCCGCTAAGCCCTCGGTTTCAGCTAATTCAACAATCGCTTCCGCTAAGTCGGCTAAGCCTTGCTGGCTGGCTTTTTGCACGGTATAGCGACGATAGAAATCCAATAAGCCAAGGCTACTGTAGTTGCGGGCAAAGCCATAGGTTGGCAGCACGTGGTTGGTACCGGTGGCATAATCGCCGCCGGCCTCTGGGGTATAGTGACCAACGAAGATCGAGCCAGCAAAGGTTAAGCGTTCCAATAGGTTGTCAGCGCCATCAAGCTGCAAGGATAAGTGCTCAGGGGCATATTGCTGACTGATCGCTATTGCTTGATCAATGCTATCCACCACGATCACAGAGCTACTGGTTAAGGCCTGCTTAGCAATGGCGGCGCGCGGTAACTGTGCGAGTTGCTCGGCGACTTGCTCAACTACTTGGGCGGCTATTTGCGCAGACGGAGTTAATAAAATGACTTGCGAATCGGCACCGTGCTCGGCTTGAGAGAGTAAGTCAGCCGCCACAAATGCCGCCCGAGCGCTATCATCGGCAATAATCAGTAACTCGGAGGGGCCAGCTGGCATATCAATAGCAGCACCGCGGGCATCTTGTGATACCAATTGCTTGGCGGCGGTCACGTAACTGTTGCCAGGGCCAAATATTTTGTCGACTTTGGCGATAGATTCGGTGCCATAGGCGAGGGCGGCAATGGCTTGCGCACCGCCACAGCGATACACCTCGGTGATACCGCATAATTGCGCCACATACATAATAGCGGGTGATAGTTGACCGGCTTTATCCGGCGGGCTCACTAACACACGGCGACGACAGTTGGCCAATTGCGCTGGCACGCCGAGCATCAATGCTGTTGATGGCAGCACCGCAGAGCCACCCGGAATATACAAGCCTACGGCATCAAGCGGGTGAAAGCGCTGGCTACAAATCACGCCCGGAGCCGTTTCAACCGCTACGGTTTGTGGTTGCTGCGCAGCGTGGAAGGCGCGAATGGTGCTATAGGCCTTATCAATGGCGGCTTTGGTTTTGGCGGGTAACAGCGCAGCACGCGCACTGATCTCGCTCGGTTCAACGCGCAATTGTTGTAAAGTAGGGCAGTCGAACTGCTGAGTATAGGACAAGACTGCGGCATCACCTTGCTCACGCACGGCGCTAACGATGGCTTGCACTTGTTGTTGTAACGCAGCTGATTGCGCCATGGTCGGGCGTTCCAACAGCTGGGTTTGTTGAGCGACGTTCAGTGAATTCCAAGCAACAATTTGCATTGACTACCCCATCATTTTTTCAATTGGCATGACCAAAATAGAACTACAACCAATCGCCTTCAGTTGTTCCATGGTTTCCCAAAACAAGGTTTCAGTACTTACCACGTGCACTGCGACGAGTTCGTCGGTGTGGCTGAGTGGCAACACGGTTGGGCGCTCAGCCCCTGGCAGCAGTTGGCTGACTTGGTCTAGTTTTGCCCGCGGTGCATGCAGCATAATGTATTTGCTTTCGCGTGCTTGCTGCACCCCATCAATACGTGGCAACAACTGATCAACGACCGCCTGCTTTGCTGCATTGAGTGGCTCTGGGCGTTGAATCAGCTGTGCTTGCGAGCGAAAAATTACATCACGTTCAACCAAGCCGTTAGCTTCTAAGGTGGCGCCAGTAGAGACTAAATCACACACCGCATCAGCGAGACCAGCGCGCGGAGCAACTTCAACACTACCGGTTAAAATAGCGTTGCTGGCTTTTACGCCGCGTTGGGCTAAATAGTTCTGTAGTAAATACGGATAGGTGGTAGCGATACGCTTACCCTGTAAATCGTTGACGCCAGCGTAGGCTTCTTCTTTGGGTACCGCAATCGATAAACGACACTGACCAAAGTCGAGTGCCCGCAGCCGTTTAAAGTCATTGGGTAGTTGCGTTGCTTGGCGCTCTAAACGTGCTTCTTCCAGCACGTTCTCGCCGACAATGCCTAAGTCGACAACACCATCCATCACCAAGCCGGGGATATCATCATCACGTACGCGCAGCAAATCGACCGGTTGGTTATTACTGTGAGCCAGTAAGCGCGCCTCGTGCAGGCTAAATTTGAAACCACAGGCTTCAAGCATGACGATGGATTCTTTGCTCAAGCGACCTGATTTTTGAATCGCGATAGTTAACCGTTTTGAATTCTTTTCAACGACCATTGTCATTCTCCATAAAAAAACCCCCGCAAGGGTTGCCTCGCGGGGGTTCTAGTAACATGCGAGGGCAACCAAATTTGGCCAGCCCTCAACGCACAACAAGGCTAAGCCGATCGTGAATGATGGTGGTGGTGGTGCCCGTTGTTGTAGCGCATATGTATACCTGTAACAGTGATTAGCTATAATCCAAGCGCAATTGTATAGATTGATAATTGTTAGTGCAAGTCCGTTTATCTGGTTTTTAATGGCTGCTAAAAAATTCTTGTATGTTAGTTGTCTAATTTTGTAGAGGTTGTGTTTTTGCCGCAATAAATAAAAATACGTTTGTACCGCTGGCTGGCATAAAAATAATCTGCTACCTTTAAAAAGACTTTTTAAGGACCTTTGGCGGTGGCATATGAAAACCGAAACAATCACCTATTTAAAAGAGCATGCGAATACCTTGGAGCTCAATGAAAAGTTGCTGATCACCAAAAATGGTAAACCGGCTTTTGTCGTTCAGTCTTACGCGGATTATTGCTACCAGCAAGATTCTATAGCGCTACTCAAACTTTTGAAGTTATCCGAAAAAAGTCGTGAATTAGGACCACTGACGGTCACTCAGGCTTTTGCCGCCCGTGATTAAAATTACCGCAACCCATGCATTTGCGTTATCAGTTGCGCGACTTCGGCGGTTTTTAAGTTTTCGCTATTCAAGTGAGGTAGCTGATCAGACGCTATCGGCTGCCGAAGCCAAGGTTATTCGTGTGTTGTCTGAGTATCCTGATATTGCACCATTCAGTGAACGGTTGATGACACTCGGTATTGGGAACTATCGGCAGTGGCAGATTGATGACCATAACCTGTTGTTTTATTCCTACGATAGCGCTACACAAACTATTGAATTGCTGTTGATAATAGATAGTCGGCAAGACATTCAACAGGCTTTATTTGAGCTCAGCCTCAGGCTATAGTCTCAGGCAGTGTAATGACTCGAGGCAGCGCAGTGATGACAACCCGATTAATAACAGCAGCATTGGTGAGTTTGGTGGTGATGTCATGGCACAGCGCTGAGGCGCAAGAAGAGGCGCCAAATAAACTCACACCCGAAGCACAAATAAATGCCCTGCAGGCACAGTTAGGGAATTTGCTGTACGGAAAAAAATACCTCGACCCTTACATGGTCAATTTTTTAAAGAACATGAGCGACATGGATTACGATTATGAAGGTGATGCGTTCATTACCGACGCCAAGCCAACGCGCTTATGTATTTCTAACTTGCGTTATAACATCAGTGACTATGAAACCAATATCTTGGGTCCTTTTGTAACGCTGCGCTTAGACGAAGCGTTGCCGTCTATTATGGGCCTAGAAGATGGATTCTACTGGTCTGAATTAAGCAATATTCAGCGTAACAATAATCAAGTTAGCTTCTGGTATTCGCCATACCAGCAAACCCCAGGCACAATTTGGCTCAATTCAGCCGATGAGGCAGCCCAAGTGGAGCAGGGTATGCGCTATCTCGCGGAAAACTGCAAGGGCTTGTGGTAACCTGATTCATGCCGACCATTAAGCAGTTATTTCAGCCGGACAGCCGTCTCGCTACTACGGTTCGCGGTTTCGCTCCGCGGGCTTCGCAAACCACCATGGCTGAAGCTGTTGCCAAGGCGCTAAAACAGCGCGGGCAATTAGTGGTGGAAGCCGAAACCGGTACTGGTAAAACCTATGCCTACCTGGTACCCACGCTATTAAGCGATGGCAAAGCGATTATTTCTACCGGTACTAAGAACCTACAAGAGCAGCTGTTCCATCGCGATTTACCAGCACTTAAAGCGGTATTGGCACCGAAAAAGTCGGTAGCGTTACTAAAAGGTCGCGGCAACTACTTGTGTCTGCATCGTATGAATCAAGCACTGATTGCCAGTGGTCAGCACAACAAAACGCTACAAAGTCAGCTGGTGGCTGTGCGCAGTTGGTCGCAACGCACCGACGACGGCGATGTCGGTACTATTAATATCTTGCAAGAAGATGCTGAAGTGCTGCCACTGGTGACCAGCACTGCAGAAAATTGCTTGGGCCGAGATTGCCCAGATTTCGACGACTGCTATGTGGTGAAGGCTCGAAAAAAAGCCTTGGAAGCTGATTTAGTGGTCGTCAATCATCATCTTTTCTTTGCCGATATGGCGCTCAAAGATGTTGGTTTTGGTGAGCTAATTCCAGCCGCTGATGCGGTAATTTTTGACGAAGCGCATCAGTTACCTGATATCGCCAGTCAGTATTTTGGTGAGGCGGTATCGAGTCGGCAAGTGCAAGAGCTAGCGCACGAGATGAAATTGCTCTACTTAGCGACTTTAAAAGATTTAAAACAACTGGACAAAGCCGCCGATAAATTACTCACTAGCTTGCGCGATTTCCGTTTGGTGTTTGCCAATGACCCAAGCCGTGGCAATTGGCGCACGTTCCGCCAGCAAGCAGCTGTGCAGGCCGCAGCGATGGTGGTGGAGGAGCATCTCAGCTTTTTTCATGAGGTACTGAAAAGCGCGCTTGGTCGCCACAATGATTTAGACAATGGTTATGAGCGGTGCGGCCAGTTCCTGCATAAATGGCAGCAATTACAAGATACCAACCGCACCGGCTATAGTTTTTGGTTCGAGACCACGCCAAGGCAATTTACCTTGCATCAAACGCCGCTGAGTGTTGCGGATAAATTTGGTGGCTATTTGCGTGCTAGCAATATGGCTTGGATCTTCACATCGGCAACGCTCGCGGTAAATGAAGATTTTCATCATTTCACCGACCAGCTCGGGTTACACCAACCGACCACGCTGTGTCTGCCCAGCCCATTCGATTTTCAGCAACAAGCCTTGCTGTGTTTGCCCCGCTATTTGCCGCAGCCGCATGAGCGCGGCATGGCCGAAGCGATCTTACAGATCGTGACGCAAGTCCTTGATGCCAACCAACAGGGCGGCACTTTCGTGCTGTTTACCAGTCACCGTATGCTGCAGATGATTGCTCAGCAGCTAGCGCTAGTGACTGAGCGGCCATTGCTAGTGCAGGGCAGTACCAGTAAGCGTGATCTGCTGGAGCAATTTATTGCGCAGGGCAATGGTGTGCTGCTCGGGACCTCGAGTTTTTGGGAGGGTGTTGATGTGCGTGGTGATGCGCTGCGCTGCGTGATTATTGACAAGCTACCGTTTGCTTCTCCGGACGATCCGTTGCTACAAGCGCGCGTTGAAGATTGTCAGTTACGTGGCATCGATGCTTTTGCTCAGGTACAATTGCCGCAGGCTGTTATTGCCTTAAAACAAGGCGCGGGCAGGCTGATCCGTGATGCCAGTGATCGTGGTGTGCTGATTGTGTGTGACCAGCGCTTGGTGAGCAAACCCTATGGCGGTATTTTCTTACAGAGCTTGCCTAACATGCGTCGTAGCCGCGATTTAAACGATGCCATCGAATTTTTACAACAGTGTGATACCCCATGACTTTGAATCTTTTAGCGCTCGATACCTCAACCGAACATTGCTCCGTGGCTCTGCAGGCCAATGGGCAGTTGTACCTGCGCGCCGCAGTGACACCGCGTGAGCACTCGCAGAAAATTCTCGGCTTTGTTGACGATGTTTTGCGCGAGGCTGGTATCAGCCTTCAGCAGCTCGATGGCTTAGTCAGTGGCGTTGGGCCGGGCAGTTTTACCGGGGTTCGTATTGGCGTGTCGGTAGCACAGGGCCTGGCGTTTAGTTGTGATTTGCCGGTATACCCAGTGGATACCTTGCAGGCCCTGGCGCAGCAAGTGATTCGTATGGATGGTAGTGCCGATACGGTGATTAGTGCAATTGATGCGCGTATGGATGAAGTGTATCTCGCTACTTTCAAAAACCGTAATGGCCTAGCCGAGCAGGTGAACGCTGCACAAATGGCGCCACTGACTGAGTTGTCACAACAACCATGGTGGGCGCATCTGGTTAATAACGCGCAAAAGTTGCAGGGTGCTGGAACTGGTTGGGCTGCCTATGCGTCTCAATTAGACCCACAGCAGCAGGTCAGCGTGTGTGAAGCAGCCTTGTTGCCGCATGCGCAGGATATGTTGCACATTGCACGAGTAGCCATAGCGGATGGTGCTAACGGGGTAAGCGCAGCTGAACTTCAGCCACTCTATGTGCGTAATGAAGTAGCATGGAAAAAATTACCCGGTCGCGACTAAAGCGCTGGCGTTGGATTAAGGAGTCAAGTTATGAAATATATCGTAATCCTATTAATGGCTTTAGGTGTTCAGGCTTGTTCACAGGTACCCGATGAACTGGCCGTTGCTGAGGGAACCAATCTGATTCCGTTCAGCGAAGCACTGACCGATGAGGGTCAAACTATCGGCCAACCAGCGCGTTGGGGCGGGGTGATTGCTGAGGTTCGAAATACCGATAACGGCACCGAAATTGAGGTGGTGAATTTCCCTCTTCGGGGTTATGGCCGTCCTGCAGGTGGAGATAGCAGCGACGGGCGTTTTCGCGCTAAGTTGAATAGCTTTGTCGATCCTGTAGTTTATGCCAAAGGTAAAAGTGTTACGTTTACCGGTATTATTGGTACTGCTGAGGAAGGTAAAATCGATGAATTTACCTATTTGTTCCCAGTCCTTGAAGTAACTGGTAAATATCTGTGGAAAGACATTGAGCCGCGGCAACACACCATTACTTACAGTGATTTGTGGTTGCGTCATCATTATTATGCACCGCCATATCGGATTTATTACCCTGTGCCTGTGCCGAGCACACCACCACAGGACAACAATTAAGTAAGCAGTCAATGGACTATTATGACCCTAGGTAATGATATAATTGGTTGGCAACAGGCTCAGCAGTTGGCTGAGCCTGTTTCGTTTCAACTTAACTGGGGCTTCGTGCGCGGTTTAGCCTGGGGTTCCAACGATGGCAAACCGTTATTAGCGTTGCACGGTTGGTTGGATAACGCCCACAGCTTTGTGCCAATAGCGGCAGCTTTTCTCAACTCGCCATTAGCGCAATCGCATCGTCTCATCGCCTTGGAGTGGGCCGGCCATGGTCATTCCGACCATCGCCCCGCTGGTAACTATTATCCCTTTATTGATTACGTGTATGACCTGTGGCAACTGTGCGAGCTGCAAGGTTGGGCTCATATTGATGTGCTGGCGCACTCGATGGGTGCTTATGCCGCCAATATGTTGGCCGGCATCGACCCGTTGCGAATTCAAAATCTACTGATGATCGAAGCCTTTGGCTTATTGGCTACGCCGGCCGATGAAACCGCTAAAGATATGCGTAAAGGCTTTATCAGCCGCTGGCAGCAACAGCAAAAAGAACCGCCACATTACCCCAATCAAGAGAGCGGGGTGCGAGCCCGACAGGCTGCCGGTGATTTTAACCAAGATATAGCCGCCTTGCTGGTTGCACGCGGCATCGAGCAACTCAGCAATAGTGAGTTTCGTTTTCGTGCTGATGGTCAATTACGGGGGTTATCGCCAGTGCGCTTGACCGCAGAGCAAATTGGCAACGTCTTGAGTGAGATAAGCTGCAATATTGAATTAATCCTTGGTGAACAAGGTCATCAACGTTTATTGCAAGCACTGCAACTCTGGCAACATCAGGTACCACAGCTTAGAGTGCACCGATTAGCCGGCGGACATCATGTGCATATGGAGCAGGCGGCTGCGGTTATCGGCTTGTTTGAGCAGATGATCGACCGTGCGAACGGCTAGTCTAAACTGGTCGGATATGCGATGATTGCGCACATCAACGTCTAAAATAATACGAACAACGATTTGTTCTCTGGAGCTATCAGCGTGGAAAAAGTCTGGATTAAACGTTATCCGGCGGGTGTACCCGCAACTATTGATGCCGACCATTATGCTTCTTTGCTGGAGATTTTCGAAGAAAGTCTTGCTAAGTACGCCGACCGTATCGCCTACGTGAATATGGACCACCAGCTATCATTCAAAGAGCTGGACCAACAAAGCCGCAATTTTGCCGCTTACCTGCAAGCGCAGGGCCTGCAAAAAGGTGATGCAGTGGCTATTATGATGCCTAACTTGCTGCAATATCCGATTGCGCTGTTTGGTACCTTGCGAGCCGGTATGACGGTGGTTAATGTTAACCCGCTCTACACTCCGCGCGAATTGAAGCATCAGCTTAGCGACGCCAATTGCAAAGCTATCGTGATTTTAGATAATTTTGCCAGCACGCTTGAGAAAGTGGTGGCTGAGGTGCCGGTTAAACACGTGATTCTTACCGCCATTGGTGACATGTTACCTGCGCCCAAGCGCTGGATTGTCAACCTGGTGGTAAAATATGTGAAGAAAATGGTGCCGAGCTATCAGCTCAGCAATACTATTGATTTTCGCAGTGTACTGAGCCAAGGCGCGCAGGCTGACTACAGCCGCCCAACAGTGACTGGGGATGATCTCGCCTTTTTACAATACACCGGCGGCACCACTGGTTTAGCCAAAGGTGCCATGCTGTCGCACCGTAATATGGTGGCGAACTTAGAGCAGGTTTCGGCGGTCTTTGCACCGCTGGTGAATGATGGCGAAGAGACCATTATTACCGCGTTGCCGCTCTATCATATTTTTGCCTTAACGGTGAACTGCCTGACCTTTATCAAGCACGGCGGTAAGAACATTCTGATCACCAATCCGCGCGATATGGCTGGCTTTGTGAAAGAGCTGCAGAAACACCCGTTCTCCATGATTTCTGGGGTCAACACCTTGTTTAACGGCTTGCTGCATGCCGAGGGCTTTAAAGACCTCGATTTCAGTAATCTGAAAATTGCGATGGGTGGCGGTATGGCGGTGCAACGTTCTGTGGCGGAGCATTGGGAGCGAGTGACCAAATCACGTCTGCTCGAGGGTTACGGTCTGACTGAGTGTTCGCCGGTAGTCACCACCAACCCAACCGATATTCAATCATTTACCGGCACGATTGGCATTCCATTACCGTCTACTGATGTACGTATCGTCGATATCGAGAGTGGGGCAGAACTTGCTATTGGCGAAACCGGTGAGATCCAAGTTCGTGGCCCGCAGGTCATGGTCGGCTACTACAACCGTCCAGACGAAACCGCTAAAGTCATGCAAGATGACTGGTTTATGACCGGTGATATTGGTTTTATGGACGAGCAAGGCTTTGTTAAAATCGTTGATCGCAAAAAAGATATGATTTTGGTGTCCGGTTTTAACGTCTATCCGAATGAAATTGAAGATGTGGTGGTTTCGCATCCGAAAGTTTTAGAAGTCGCAGCGGTCGGTGTTCCCCACGACTCGTCGGGTGAGGCAGTGAAGGTATTCGTAGTTCGCAAAGACCACAGCCTGACTGAAAAAGAACTGATTGACTATGCTCGCGAGAACCTGACCGGCTACAAAGTACCGAAATTCGTGGAGTTCCGTGATGACTTGCCAAAAACTAACGTTGGTAAAATTTTGCGTCGGGAATTGCGCGATGAAGAGGCGAAAAAAGCCCATTGATGCCTTACCAATTGATTACTGATGCTAAGGTGCTTGCTGATTTTTGTCAGCAAGCACGCTCAGCACCTTACCTCGCAATCGATACCGAATTTGTTCGCACCCGCACCTATTACGCCAAATTAGGCCTGGTAC
>CAYXGO010000018.1:0-14185 GCA_964464575.1 uncultured Pseudomonas sp.
AACCAAAGAATCCCGAGCGAAATTGGCACCCAGGTCATAAACAATGCCAGTAGCTGATCACGCGCTAAGTAGCCACTGAGTTCCGAACGAATATCCTCGCGTTGCGCGGTGAATATCCACAGCCCCGTGGTGTTGTCATAATGGCTGAAACTAATCCAGGTTTGTTGCTCACGCAGATGCTCTTGATAGCCAGGAGTAAATCGTGCCAGCGGCTCCCCGAGGGCATTTTCCGACGCCAGAATTAGGGTGGAATCACGCCAAACTTGAAAACCAAGTTTGGTTTCGTATTTGTGTCCATCGAGGGTTCGATAACCATCACCATCGTTGGATAGCAGGTCATCATCAATAAACTTGGGCAATTCAATGATGATTAATTGCTGGTCGTCATTCAAAAACTGATGGTCATGAGTAAGGCTTTTTATCAAACGAGCAGTTTGCGCTAATTCAGCATCAAATAGTTCATCTAATTCGTGCACTGTGTTGCGATAGCTCGCCCAAGCGGTAATTGCCAATATGCCAATGACGACAGTATTAACCCCAATGAGTAGTGCCGCTCGTAACGATTTAATGGTCATCATGATGACTCTCAGCAGCAAGCATATAGCCCATACCACGGATATTGCGAATTAAGTTCTTATCGGTCTTTTTGCGTAAATGATGGATGTGAACTTCTACTGTATTGCTTTCGATATCACCATCCCAGCCGTAACAGACTGACTCGAGTCGCTCGCGGCTTAAGATCCGTTTCGGATTAAGTAAGAACTCCTTCAATAGCAGCCATTCACGCCGCGTTAACACAATATTTTTACCTTGGTAGCTAACGTGCTGCTGTGCTAGGTCCATAACCACACCGCCGTATTCTAATAAATCGTCTGGGCGAGCTTGTTGGCGTCGGACCAAAACGCGAATACGAGCTTCGAGTTCACGCAAATCGAATGGTTTGACCATGTAATCGTCAGCTCCGGCATCTAGCGCAGCAACCTTTCGGTCGATTTGATCCCACGCGGTCAGTACCAAGATAGGTGCCAACAAGCCTTGCTGCTTGAGCCGATGTATCAGTGGGATGGCTAAGCCATCGGGTAGGCCGAGGTCAAAGATAAGCAATTGAAACTGGTCGCTTCGCAGGGCTGCTTCAGCTTGTTTGCCAGTGGTGCAGTGATCAACGTGATAACCGAGCTGGGTCAGGCCATTAACAATGCCACTTGCAATCAAATGATCATCTTCAACGAGTAGTATGCGCATGTGTTTATCCACACCATTGAGTAAGGTCTAAGCTAGCGCGGTAAAGCGGACTTGTCACCTGCAAGAGCCCTAAAAAACTATGAAAAATATGGTCATGGCTCAACGCCTGATCAGCGCTAGGCGAGAGACAGTAAGGCCGTAGCTGGGTTTGTTGTGCGTAAGAATCGGATAACCACAGTAACATCGGCACTTGTCGCTGCGCGGCTGGGGCAAGCCAATAAGGCATGCCGTGAAGATAGGTTCCGTTTTCACCGAGCGATTCACCATGATCGGAGACATACAGCAACGCACTTTCGTAAACACTGTTATTTAGCAGGGCAATACTGTCGGCAATAACATCATCCGTGGTGCGTAACGAATTATCGTAGCTATTGACCAACTCTTCTGTACTGCATTGTTCAAAATTACTACTGGTGCATTCCGGGCTAAAGACTTTATCGTCCGGCAAAGAACGCTGGTAATAAGCGGGTCCATGACTACCTATCATGTGCAGAACTATGACAGTATCGCTGCTGATTTGGCTAAGCTGATTTCGGAGTTCCTTGACCAAAATACCATCATTGCAATAATCGGAGTCGGCGCACAATGAGTCGCTGCGGTTGGCGCTGGTGTTGACTGTGGTAACACGATTGCACATATCCTTACAGCCAGAATTGTTATCAATCCAAATCACTGAATAGCCGGCAGCCTGAGCTATATCCAAGACATTGGAGGAGTTACGCGCGGTGCCAGCATCAAACTTTGCTTGAGTTTGGTAGCTCAACAAGCACGGTACTGACGTGGCAGTTGCCGTACCACAAGCAGCTATCGCCCCGAAATTGATGAGTTTTTGCTGCTCGTTCAGTTGCTTTAAGCGCGGCGTAGTATCGCGAGCGTAACCATTGATAGAAAAATGATCGGCGCGCGCCGTTTCACCAATCACTAAGACCAAAACGCGATGATTATTTGCTGTCATGGTTGATAGTTTTTCAGCATTCGCGGTCAGGTCGGTATAACTGGGAGCGCTATGAAATTGAGAATTAGCCACACTAACCGCAGCGCTCACCCAATTAACAGGAATGACTTGATGTTTGAGTTCACGATGATTTCGCACCAGCGAGGCCAACGGCTGATACCAGACCATTATAACGCTCATCAATCCAACCAAGAGTGCGCTCAGCAAAAGCGTATGGTGAAGCACTACATGGCGCTTTTTCGACGGCCACTCAATGGTTACCAGGCGCAACAACAAGCTTGGTACAACACCCCAAAGCACACAAGTAAATAGCAGCGACAGAGTCACCAGCGAAGAACTTTCTGAAGCGTCCGTTTCAAGCACATTGATAAGCATATCAGCGTCAATCAAGATGCCGTAATGTTGCTGAAAATAGAGCGCCAGAGCAGACGAAAACACTACTACAGCGATGCTAAATCGCCAAATTTTCGGCCAGATCATCAAGGTGGCGAACAGTCCGTTGAGCAGCAGCACAACCGCAGTCAAAGCGATCACTGGGGTGGCGCTAGTCAATTGATAGTGTTCCGGCATAGCGTAAAGCAAGGCACCATTGTAGGTAAACGTCAGCCACAGCGAAATGACAATGATTACTTGCCAAGCTTTCAGCGTAAAGGGTCGTTTTATCATGAGTGTTACCATTGAAAATTAGCCATGCCACAACGCTACAAATAACTGCGGTGGAGATATCGTCGATAAAAAAATGCGCCCCACGCAGCTGCTGGGTGTATGAGTTAGGTGATAGTAGCCACGAATTCTTAGCGAAAACTTAAGATTTGTGCATGAACCAGTTGTATATTTTGGGCGGTATAAACTATATCTTTAGTAATTATTCATTTTGGAGAAGAAGCAATGCGGCGTTGGTTCATTATTGGAGTTTCCTCGATTGTTCTGATGGGGTGTGAAGTCATGGATGATATGGCTTGGACCGATAGTACCCATCTCCGCGGCAGTAAATCGGAAGATGGTATGTATATCGAAACTTATCAGACCGATACGTACGGTAATTTCACCGGTGATCATGTTGGTATCAGGTACGACTATTACGTCACCAATAATCGCTCAGCAACCCTATGCTATCGATTGAACTTTGACAGTGTTAGCGCTGATAATTATCACCATCGCGAGATATATCGTATTGAGCCGGGTCAGAAGAGCTGGGTTGGTTACGCATCAATTTTCTCCACAACAGGTGGCAAAAGCTTGCGTGTTGACGCCGCTCAGGAGTGGGGTTGGATCGATTCTTGGGAGAATTGTCAGACCGATATCATCTGGCAATAACCCTTACAGTGAGTCCAGTTCTCGCGGTTGTTGCTCGGGCTCAGGGTAGCTAAAGCGGGCGATGCGCTGGGTACGATGATAGCCATCGAGGCCTGATACCGCCAAGGTGTCGAGTAGTTCCAGCGCAACGTAGCCATCTTCGGCGACCACCGCCGAAGGTAGGCGAACCCACTCAATCTGACCAATCACTAACTCGGTGCCGTTGTGTTTGATCGGTACCTTTTCCACCAGTCGTAAACCAATACTAATGGCACTCTGCTGCACGTAAGGTGCGGCGAAGTTTGCCACATACCCTTCACTGAGGCCGGTCGCGTCAAATTCTGACACCTCGCGTGGGTATTTGGCACCGCACTGATGCGCCGCCGGCAACATCAGACTATTCACCTGATTGAAGGTGTACACCCCAGTTGCGACGATATTTTCCACGCTGTGGCGGGTCACCGTGTGTGGCCGTGTGATGTAGCCCATTAAGGCTGGGTCAGCGCCCAAATGCACCACCGAACTAATCATCGCCAAATTGGTGCGCCCCTGGGTATCGACGGTGCCGAGTAAATTAGCACTTTTAAAGCCCGACAAACTATTGATCAAATGGGCGCGGTAGCGTGATGGCAGTTGGCTAATATCAGTGTGGGTGAATAATTGCGTCGACATAGCGGTATCATCCTGAAAATTTGCGTGTTAGCAGTTACGTGCAGTCGGCCGCGCCAGATCACCGCAGGTATGCGGTCAATGCCATATCTGCTGCGGTCTATGTGACCTTTTTAGGGCTGACTTCTGAGTAAATTGTGGTAGCTTAAACGTGAACAATAATCTGCCCTGAGGGCTGTATTCCGTTTAACGCGCTGACCACAGCGTTGGGAGTTTGTGATGCTACGTTCAACTATTGCTGTGTTTGGTGCCACCGCACTCTTACTCAGTACCACTTTGACAATGGCTAATCCAGTCAAAATAGACTATCAAAAGCCAGCTCAGGAAATTATCGATATCGTCGATGCTGCGCCATCGCCAGGCGGTAGTTTAAGTCCCGATGGTAAAACCTTGTTAGTGACCGATTATCCGGCGCTGCCAGAAATTGCTGATTTAGCAGTGAGTGAGTACAAACTTGCTGGTCGGCGAATTAACCCGGCCAACTTTACCGTGAGCCAAGCGCGCTATATCAATAACTTTCGTTTGGTCGATGTTGCTAGCGGCGACAGTAAAGCCATTACCGGTTTACCAAAAGATCTCAAAGCCATCGGCTTAGCCTGGGCTCCCAACGGTAATGGCTTCGCGTTTTTACAGATGAACCCAACTGCCGTGCATTTATGGTATGTAGATACCAAGTTAGGTCGTGCACGGCAACTGGGCGGTCGCGCGGTGAATGCCACGTGGGGCGCACAAATTGAATGGCGCAGCGACAGCTTAGGCATGTTCGTATTACGGGTGCCAGAAGATTACCCGGCTGAACCCAAAGCGAACCCAGTGCCGCAGGGCCCGGTGATCACTGAGAGCCGTGGTCGTACCGCGCCAGGGCGGACCTATCAAGACTTGCTGCAAAGCAAGCATGACGAAGCGTTGTTTGAGCACTATTTCACCTCACAACTGACTTATGTCAGCGTCAATGCGAAAGAGCGTTTTATCGGTGAACCGGCGTTGATCAATGATTTCAGCCTATCCCCCGACGCTAAATATTTATTAGTTACGCGCCTCAAAGCGCCCTATTCATACGCGGTACCAAGTTCACGCTTTGCTCGTACTACAGATGTCTGGACGGAGCGTGGTAAGCCGGTATATCAAGTGGTTGATCAACCTTTAGCCGACAATTTACCGATTGCCTTTGATGCCGTAGTGGATACGCGCCGCAGCATTAGCTGGCGCAATGATGCAGATGCTACGTTAGTGTGGGCACAAGCCACCGACGGCGGTGATCCTGCAGTAGCGGCTGAGGTGCGCGACCAATTATTCCAATTACCAGCACCGTTTGACGGTGAGCCGCAAAAACTGCTCGATATGAGCAAGCGCTATGCGCGTTTGCTTGCCGCCGATGCCGAGAATGTTTTGGTGTGGGAACGTTGGTGGGCCGACCGTAACGAAAAGTTGTGGCTACTTGATAGCACCGGTGAAAAAGCACCGAAATTGGTGTGGGAGCGCTCATGGGAAGACCGTTATAACGACCCCGGCCAGCCGTTTACGGTGATGCGCAATGGTCGTCGGTTATTACAACTCGATGGCCAGCAGATGCTGTTAAGCGGTAATGGCGCCTCAGCCGAAGGTGATCGTCCGTTTATTGATCGCTATAACTTAGCTGATGGTAGCAGCGAGCGTTTATGGCGTTCAGAAGCGCCGTATTATGAAGATACGATAGCGCTGATAGATGCCACCAAGTTACACTTTTTGACCCAGCGTGAAGCCAGCGATCAACCCGCTGATTTTTATCTGCGTAGCGTGACGGATAATAGCCTGCGCGCGTTAACCGAAACCGCACATCCAATGCCGCATACCTTAGGCATAAGCCGCGAGCTGATCACCTACGAGCGTGCTGATGGCTTGGCTATGTCGGCCACCTTGTACTTGCCAGCGGGCTACGAGGCTGAGCGTGATGGTCCATTACCAGGTATTGTGTGGGCGTATCCGCGCGAATATCGCAGTGCTGCCGCCGCCGCGCAAGTCAGTGGTTCACCGTATCGCTTCAATCGCATTAGTTATTGGGCGCCGCAGTTTTTAGCCACGCAAGGCTATGCAGTATTTGATAGTGCGACTATGCCGATTGTTGGTGAGGGCGACGCATTGCCCAACGATACCTTTATTGAGCAGCTGATCTTAAATGGCGAAGCAGTGATTAAGACCGGTGTTGAACGGGGTGTTCTTGACCCTGAGCGGGTTGCTCTAGGAGGGCATTCGTATGGCGCTTTCATGACCGCCAATATTTTGGCTCACAGTGACTTGTTCAAAGCCGGTATTGCTCGCAGTGGTGCTTACAACCGTAGTTTGACGCCGTTTGGTTTTCAGCGTGAAGAACGCACGGTATGGGATGATGCCGATTTGTACGTGCGCATGTCGCCGTTTTTCCACGCCGACAAAATCAACGAGCCACTGTTGATGATTCACGGTATGAACGACAACAACTCGGGCACCTTCCCCATGCAAAGCGAGCGCTTATACCAAGCCATCAAAGGCCTGGGCGGTACCTCGCGATTGGTGATGTTGCCGCTCGAGTCACATGGCTACCGCGCTCGTGAGTCGGTGTTGCATATGCTCTGGGAAACCGTCACATGGCTCGACGAGTTCGTTAAGAACTAGTCACTTTCTTACGTTGACTGGCACAGCGTTGGGAGCAGTATTTCACCTGCTCCCAATCGCGCTGCCACTTTTTACGCCAGCTAAACGGCCGTTCACACACCACACATACCTTGCTTGGCAGATGCTGCTTTTTCATCATAGTCACAAGATTAGAATCCATGTCATGCTGGCAATGGCATCAATACGTCGAACACATTGAACTTGGATTGCGCCAGACAACATTTAGATACAAATTCCCATGCACTGTTACAAGGCGTTGTTTGCAAATAGCATCGCTTCTTTTATAGTGAGTGCATGAGGCTCACCGGAGCTACTTTTTGGAGCGCAGGGAATGACACAAGAAACCTTTAAAGTACTAGTCGTTGACGATGATGCGCGGCTGCGTAGTTTGCTTGAGCGGTACCTTGCCGAGCAAGGTTTTTATGTTCGTTCAGCGGCGCAAAGTGAACAAATGGACCGCTTACTGGAGCGCGAAAATTTCCATCTGATGGTGCTCGACTTGATGCTTCCGGGTGAAGATGGCTTGTCGATTTGCCGGCGTTTACGGCAAAAAAATAATGATATTCCAATCGTGATGTTGACTGCCAAGGGTGACGAAGTCGACCGTATTATTGGGCTAGAATTAGGTGCCGATGATTACCTTGCCAAGCCGTTTAACCCACGTGAGCTGCTGGCGCGTATTCGAGCGGTATTGCGTCGGCGTGGTAAGGAAATCCCAGGCGCACCAGCAGGTACCGATGAAACGGTAACCTTCGGCGAGTTTCGCCTGAATTTGGGTACCCGCGAAATGTTTAAAGGTGATCAACCGATGCCGCTCACCAGTGGTGAATTCGCGGTGCTCAAAGCATTGGTGACTCACCCCCGTCAGCCCATGTCGCGTGACAAGCTAATGAACCAAGCACGCGGCCGCGATTATAGCGCGTTAGAGCGCAGTATCGATGTACAAGTATCACGCTTGCGGCGCATGCTCGAAGTAGACCCAGTCAACCCACGTTATATCCAGACTGTGTGGGGCTTAGGTTATGTGTTTGTCCCCGATGGTGAGAATAAAAGCTAAATGCGTATATTGCCGCGCTCGGCCTTTGCTCGTACCGTAGCGCTGATTGCCTGCCTATTACTGATAAACCAAGTCATCTCGTACGTGATGGTGGGCTTGTATGTGGTCAAACCGAGTATGCAGCAAATTAGCTCGGTGGTGGCGCGGCAGGTGCAAGGGGTGTTATTACTCGATGAATGGCTGAGTAACAGTCGGCTTAATTCTGCTGAGAAGCGTGATCTCGCCTTTAAATACAGCAATGCCGCTGGTATTAAAGTATTCAACCAAGCTGAAGCGTTGCAGCAAGGCTTAGCGCAAACCGTCAGTTACAATTTTTTATCGGCACAAATGAGTCAGTTACTCGATGCGGATAGTGAAGTGCGGATATCGCAAGGGGCGTATTACCAAGTCTGGATCCGCACCGATAACATGCCCGATTACTGGCTGCGCATGGACCTCGATAGCTTCGATGAAGCGCGCTTTTCACCGTTGTTGTTCTATCTCATTCTGATTGGCGTGCTGTCGGTGCTTGGCGGTATGGTGTTTACCAATTGGCAGAACCGCCCGCTCAAAGCGCTGCAAGCAGCGGCGTTGCAAATTGGCAAGGGCGAATTTCCAGAACAGTTGCCTGAGCGCGGTTCCACCGAAGTGATTGCGGTGACCCGCGCATTTAATCAAATGTCTAAAGGTGTGCAGCAACTCGAGCAAGATCGTGCCTTGTTAATGGCTGGCGTATCACATGATTTGCGTACGCCGCTGACCCGCATTCGCCTAGCCACTGAAATGATGCCTGCCAATGAAGACTACTTGGCGGAAGGTATCATCAACGACATTGATGATATGAACGCCATCATTGATCAGTTTATCGATTATGTCCGCATTGATAGCTCGGCCGATAATGACACCGAAAACCTTAATTATTTGATTGAAGACGTGATCGGCCATGTGCCGGAATCGTGGCAAAGTAGTATTACTGCTGATTATGGTGATATTCCACAAGCCTGTGTGCGCGCTATTTCGATTAAACGGGTGTTAGTGAACCTGCTAGAAAACGCTGAGCGCTATGGTCAGGGTAAAATCCATGTCATCAGCGGCTACAACCGAGCGGCTAAGCGAGTCTGGTTTACTGTTGCTGATAACGGCCCCGGTATTGCTGCGGCTGACATTGAACGGTTGGTGCAGCCATTTACCCAAGGCGACCGAGCTCGCGCTAGCCGTGGTTCAGGCCTCGGTCTGGCGATTGTGAAACGTATTGTCGAGCGTCATCAGGGCCGTATTAGTTTTGGCCGCAGCGCTTACCTCGGTGGCCTTGAGGTGCGGGTAGAACTGCCAACAACATCAACCACGCACGCGGTTTAGGCCATTGAGCGCGGCCACCCGAAAGGCTTCTGCCATAGTTGGGTAGTTGAAGGTAGTGTTGACGAAGTACTCAATGGTATTGCCACCATTTTTCTGTTCCATAATGGCTTGACCAATGTGAATGATTTCTGCAGCGCGCTCACCAAAACAATGAATACCCAGTACTTCTTTGCTATCACGGTGGAATAGAATTTTCAGACTGCCCACCGCCATATTAGAAATCTGCGCCCGAGCTAGGTGTTTAAATTGCGCACGACCCACCTCATAAGGCACTTTCTGCGCCGTCAGTTCTTCTTCGGTTTTACCTACTGAACTAATCTCTGGAATAGTATAAATACCCGTTGGAATATCACTATTTAAGCGTTGCGTACATTCACCGTGCAGCATAGCCGTGGCACAAATACGGCCTTGGTCGTAGGCGGCACTGGCCAGTGATGGGTAGCCAATGATATCGCCAACCGCATAGACGTTCTCAATGCTGGTTTGGTACAGGTGTGATACCTCTAGCTGACCGCGATGATTGGGTTTTAAGCCAATGCGTTCAACCTTAAGATCTTCAATATTACCGGAGCGACCGTTGGCAAACAGTAAACAATCGGCATCAATACGCTTACCCGATTGGGTATACAGAGTGACGCCGTCATCGTGTGCATCAATGCGCTGGTACTCCTCATTGTGCCGAATCACCACCCCGCTATTACGTAAGTGATACGACAGCGCATCAGATATTTCGGCGTCTAAAAATGATAGTAAGCGCTCACGACTGTTGATCAGGTCGACCTTGACCCCAAGCCCGCGGAAGATACTGGCATATTCACACCCAATCACCCCAGCGCCATAGATAATAATGCTGCGTGGTTCATGCTTTAAGTTCAGCACGGTATCGGAGTCATACACTCGCGAATGACTAAAATCGACATCGGCAGGATGATAGGGGCGTGATCCGGTGGCGATCACCACCTGCTTGGTGCGAATCAGTTCTACCGTGCCATCGGCTTGGCTCACGGCAATTTCATGCGGGCTATTAAAGCTGGCAGTGCCATGCATCACTGCCACACCATTGCGCTCATAAAAACTACTGCGCAACTGCACTTGCTTACGGATCACCCCTTGGGCATGTTTCAAAATTTGCGAGAACGGCATGGTTCGCTGAATTTTGTCCATGCTAAACAATGGGTTATTGTTATATTCAATCAGACGACTGACCGAGTGGCGCAACGCTTTTGAGGGAATAGTGCCCCAGTGGGTGCAGCCGCCACCTATCGCCTCATACTTCTCAATCATCGCCACGCGGCGGCCATTTTTGGCTAGCTGCATGGCTGCGCCTTCGCCGCCTGGGCCACTGCCAATGACTACCGCATCATAGTCGCTTATCGCTTGGCTCATGGTGGTTATCCTTTTCGGGTTGTTAATCATTGTACGGTCACTGATTTTGTCGTTATAGTAACCAACATCAGTCACTAAAAACAGCCGTTGAGCCAGCATTACGGAATCATTATGGCGCATAAACAGATCCCTGAGATATTGACCCGAACCGTAGTGGCGCGTAGCCGCTTATTGCGTATTGAAGCCATTGATTTGCGCTTTAGCAATGGTGTGGAACGGCAATTTGAACGCATGCAAAGCAGCGGGCGTGGTGCGGTTATGGTGGTCCCCTTTCTCGATGACGACACCTTATTACTGGTGCGGGAATACGCCGCTGGCCTACACAACTATCAGCTCGGCTTCCCGAAAGGCCTGATTGATGAGGGTGAAACCGCAGAGCAAGCCGCCAACCGTGAACTGAAAGAAGAGATTGGCTACGGTGCGCGTGAGTTAGTGCCGCTTAAGAGTGTCACCATGGCGCCGCAGTTTTTCTCCGCCACTATGCATATTTTTATCGCCCGTAATTTATACCCCGAGCAGTTGCCGGGTGATGAGCCCGAGCCGCTGGAGTTGGTGCCTTGGCGTATAGATAAAGTCGAGGCGCTGCTTGAGCAAGACGATTTTACCGAAGCGCGCAGTATCGCCGCGTTGCTGCTGATGCTGCGTCAGCGCGAGCAACAACGCTGATGTTTAGCGCAAGCCCAAGTTCCAAGGCGCAACGTCAATTATGGCTGCACGGCGCTATGCAAATTGCCCGTGATGCCGGCGCCTTGGTGCTGGAGCTGTATCAAGACCAGAGCTTTGAAACCTTCGCCAAAACCGATGAATCGCCGGTGACCAGCGCCGATTTTGCCGCCAACCGGCTGATTGTCGACGCCTTACAGCAACTAGCACCCGATATTCCAGTGTTGTCGGAAGAGGGCAGCCACTTAAGCTTTGCCGAGCGACAGCAGTGGCCACGCTATTGGTTGATTGACCCGATCGATGGCACCCAAGAGTTTATTGCGGGTAGTGGCGACTTTGCTGTGGTAATTGCGCTCGTAGAGGCGCATCAGCCGATTGTTGGGGTCATTTATGCTCCCGTGCACGACAGTTTGTGGGCGGCGCAACGTGGGGCTGGTGCCTGGCGCTATGATCAACGAGGGCAACAACGTTTGGCGGTGCGCCCATTTCAGCAACCCGAACAAGAGCCGGTAGTGGTTGCGATCAGTCGCCGCCAAGCACAGCAAAAAGTGCTGGCTCATCTCAACCCTAATCGCAGCTACCAGCAGATCGCGCGTGGCAGCTGTTCACTCAAAGCCTGTATGGTGGCGGAGGGCAGTGCCGACTGTTTTATGCGCATTGGCCCCACGGGTGAGTGGGATACCGCAGCCGCCGAAGTGATTGTCGGCGAAGCCGGTGGGTGCATTGTCAGCGACCAATTTAAGCCATTGACTTACAACCAAGAAGCCAACTTGAGCAATCCCAACTTTATGGTGTTAGGTGATCAGCAGGTGCCATGGCAACAGGTTTTTAGCGGCCCTGGCGTGGCATAATCGTCAGCGTTTCATGTAACTCAGAGTACACTAGCACCACCTCATTGCGGGCCAATTGCGCGCGTACGTCAGCAACTTTCTCGGCGAGAGTTTTTTCCTCTTCACCGTAATCGGTGCCTTCACGCAGCACAAAGCTTTCCAGCACATTGGTGAGTGTATCCGGGTCTAATTGTTGCCATGGAATTTCCATTTAATCAGCCTCGGCCTGTTGTAATGCTTCAGCGGCGTCCATCCACACCAACTCCGCCTGTTCAAGCTGTTGTTGTAGCTGTGCTTGCTGGGCTAATAGCTGCGTCAGTTGGGCTTTGCGAGCAGCATCATAGATATCGTTGTCACCAAGCTGTGCAGTGACCACAGCTAACGCTTGTTCGTGCTTGGTCATGGCTTGCTCGGCTTTTTGTAGTGCATCTTTGAGCGGCTTCAATGCCTGTCGGCGCTGCGCCGCTTCGCGTTTTTCATCTTTACGCGATGGTGCACTGGCGTTTTGCGTGGCGCTACTTGCCAGTGGCTGTGCCACATGTTGTTTCAACCAATCATGATAGTCATCAAGGTCGCCGGCAAACGGCTGCACCTGCTGATTAGCGACCAGATAGAATTCATCCACGGTGGTGCGCAGCAAGTGCCGATCGTGCGACACAATCACCATGGCACCCTGGTAATCTTGCAAGGCATACACTAAGGCTTCACGCATGGTGCTATCTAAGTGGTTGGTTGGCTCATCCAGCAACAGCAGATTGGGGCGTTGATAGACAATCAGAGCCAACACTAAGCGGGCCTTTTCGCCGCCAGACATCGGGCCTACTTGGCTTAATGCCTGATCGCCCGAAAAACCAAAGCCACCAATAAAGTCACGCAGTTGCTGCTCGCTAGCCTGTTCATCTAGGCGTTGTAAATGCAGCAAGGGACTGGCGTTGACGTCGAGTAATTCCAGCTGATGCTGGGCAAAATAGCCCAAGCGTACGCCGCTACTCAGCTCCACCACACCGGCCTGAGCTTTGAGCTCGCCGGCTAATAATTTCACCAAGGTGGATTTGCCGGCGCCGTTTCGGCCTAGCAAGCCAATGCGACTGCCCGGCACTAAATTAAATTTGATGTCACGTAGTACTACTTTGTCGCCATACCCGGCTTGTACGCGGGCTAAGGTCAGCAGCGGGTTGGGTAGCGCCAGTGGTTCACGAAAACTAAACTGAAAGCCGCTTTCGGCGAGCAATGGCGCCGCACTGGTCAGCCGCTCTAGGGCCTTGATACGGCTTTGCGCTTGGCGTGCCTTGCTAGCTTTATAGCGAAAACGGTCAATGTAGGCCTGCAGATGCTTGCGTTGCGCTTGTTCTTTATCAAATTGCGCCTGTTGTTGCGCCAAGCGCTCGCTGAGCTGGCGCTCAAAGCTGGAGTAATTACCGCTATAGCTGGTGGCGGTTTGATGGTCAATGTGGATAATCTGCTCGGCCACCGCATCCAAAAAGTCACGGTCGTGTGAAATCACGATTAAAGTGCCCGGAAAGCGTTTAAGCCAATCTTCTAGCCAAAAAATCGCATCCACATCCAAGTGGTTGGTGGGTTCGTCGAGTAGCAGCAAATCGGCACGGGCAATCAGCGCTTGCGCTAAGTTCAAACGCATCCGCCAGCCACCTGAAAAGGCCGCTACCGGTTGGTTGATCTGCGCTTGGCTAAAACCTAAACCGTCCAGTAAGCTGGCAGCTCTGGCATTGGCGTCATAGCCACTGATAGTCGCTAATTGGTCATGCAGGGCACCAATGGCCACGCCGTCGTGGTCAGCTTCTGCTTGTGCAAGCCGCTGTTCTAGGGTGCGCAGCTCAGTATCACCATCGAGCACGTAGTCAATGGCGGAGCGCTGCAGCGCAGGGGTTTCTTGCTTCACGCTGGCAATACGCCATTGACTGGGCAGATCGCAGCTGCCTTGCTCGACTTGCAGCTCACCACGTAGCAGGGCAAACAGTGATGATTTGCCGGTGCCATTACGCCCAACCAGGCCAACATGGTGGCCCGGGAATATACTAAGGGAGGTATCTTGCAGAAGAGGTTTGCCACCGCGCATTAGCGCCATTGCGCGAATGTTGATCATATCCGTTCCTAACT